>JALOPO010000045.1 GCA_025453855.1 Gemmatimonadaceae bacterium | reverse complement strand
CTCGGTCTGGCCGCTCGCGCATGCGCGCGAGGCATACGAGCGGCTCTCGAGCGGGCGGCAGTTCGGCAAGGTCGTGCTGCAGGTGGCCGCGTGACCGGTCATGATGCCGATGGTGCGGCGAACGCCAACGCGGCGGGCGACGAGGCCGCGAGCGGGGCGGCGAGCGATGGCCCGGCGCAGTACGCGCCGCCCGAGCTGGCCGCGATCCGCGCCGCGGTGCTGGCCGGCGACGTGCCGCACTGCCCGCGCTGCGACGCGCACCCGGCGATGACGCGGAAGGCGATCGGCGGCGGGTCGTTCGGACTCGGCTACCAGCGTCGCCGCGACTGGTTCGTCTGCGCGCGCTGCCGGCGCTCGGCGATCTTCGACCTGCGCCGCGGGACGCGCAACTGAGCGCGTCGCGGCCGTGCGGTGCCGGCCGGAAGCCGCGCGGCGCATGGCGATCACCGCTGCGAGCCGCCATCACGCACCGCGCGACGTTATCTTGGCGCCGAGCGCGCCGTTCCAGGCCGCGCTGACGCATCTCGCTCGGATCGATGGACTTCCTCTCCCGCCTCCAGGACAGCTTCGCCATGCTCGGCGAGGTCGTCCCCGCGCTCCTCGGCGCGCTCGTCATCCTCTTCGCGGGCTACCTGTTCGCCCGCCTGCTCGGGCGCGGGCTCGAGCGGCTGCTGCGCAAGCTCGCCTTCGACGACGTGCTGCGGCGTGGCGGGGTGACGCGGGCGGTCGAGCACGCCGGCTACCAGGTGCGGCCGAGCCGCGTCTTCGCGAACCTCGTCTTCTGGGGCGTGATGTTCGCGGTGCTCATGGTGGCCGCCACGGCCGCCGGGCTGCAGTCGCTCACCGACGTCTTCTCGGAGCTGGTGAGCTACATCCCGAGCGTGATCGCGGCGCTCGTGATCGTGATCGTGGGGACGGTGCTGGGCGGCTTCGTGGAGGGGCTCATCCTCGCCTCGGCGGGAGCGCTCACCGGCGGGCCGACGCTGGCGCGCGTGGGGCGCGTGGGCGTGATCGTGCTGGCGATCTTCATGGCGCTGCAGGAGCTCGGCGTCGCCACCGACATCGTCACGACCGCCTTCGCGATCCTCTTCGGCGCGGTGGCGCTGGCGCTGGCGCTCGCCTTCGGCCTCGGCAATCGCGACCTGGCGGGATCGAGGCCGAGATCGCCGCCGACACGGCCGCGGCGCGCGCATCGGCCCGCGGTGCGGTGCAGCCGCAGGCGGGCGACGCGATCGCGACCGGCTGAGCGTCCTCCCCGGTGCTCCCCGGTGCCAGGCACCTCTGGCTCCGTGGCCGTGCGCACGGCTTCGCGGTGACCGTGCGAGCGGTGCCAGAGGTGCCTGGCACCGGGGGACGTCGCGACCCCGCGCGGCAGTGCGTCCCGCCTTGAGCTGCTGCTCGCGGCGACGGTCGGGCTCTCGGCATGCGGGGGCTCGACGGCCACGGCCGACGTGATGCCGCGCCCGCGGATGCCGATGGGGACCGGCGCCGTGGCGACGATGGGGCGCGGCCCCGAGAACGAGCTGCAGGCGGCGATCGAGCTCGCGCACGACTATCGCGACGCGCTGCTCCGCGACGCCGACTTCACCGACATCGGGCGCGACGAGTGCAACGACGGGTGGTTGCGCGCCTTCCCGCGCGACTCGAGCGCCGCCGCCCACGAGGCACGGGCCGACCTGGTCGACAAGCTCGAGAAGCTGGTGCTCGAGTTCGGGACCGACCAGCCGCTGGCGAGCGTCGAGGGGCGCGACCTGCTGCGGGTGGTCGTGGAGTGGGAGGCCGGCGGCGAGATGCCGGTCTGGGACGTGCTCGGCGGGCGGGCGCGGCGTCAGGCGATCGCCCCCGGACTCCAGGGACGCGTGCGCAACCCGGTCAGCGGGCGCTGCGAGGCGACGGGCGCGCGCGACACGACGCTCTTCATCCTCCCGGCGGTCCCGAGCTTCCAGCGGACGCCGCGGGCCGGTGTGGCGCTGCGCCTCGTCTTCGGCGAGGGGGGGCTCAAGGAGGCGCGCGACGCCTTCTGGCGCGGGCACCCGCTCCCCGAGACCGACGCCCTCTTCGCGTACACGCGCATCGCGGCCACGCTGCTCTGGAAGGAGTACGCGGTGGTCACGGTGCACCGGCCGCTGGAGCAGCGCGGCGCGGTCGCGCTCCCGACGAGCAACGGGGGCGGGACCTACATCTTCCATCGCGCGGGCGGCGAGTGGCGGCTCCTCGCCATCGCCCGCACGTGGGGCTGAGGGGCGCGTACCGCTCCGTGCGGCGCCGTTTCGGCCCCGTGGGCCGCACGTCGGGCGCGATTCGGTGTATCTTCGGTGACTAGCTTGGCACGCGAGTCCGCTCGCGGGCCGAGTCGCGTCGTGGTGCCGGTCGGCGCCGTTCGACGCCGGTCGGCCACGAGCCGACCCGTCCGGGGTGCGCCGCTCCGCGCGCCCGTCCGTCCCTCCCGTTCGAGAGTCGCATGACCGGTCCGAACTACCGCGAGCGCATCCTTCCTCGCCTGATCGACGAGGAGATCAAGGAATCGTTCATCAACTACTCGATGAGCGTGATCGTCTCGCGCGCGCTGCCGGACGTGCGTGACGGTCTCAAGCCGGTGCACCGGCGCGTGCTCTTCGCGATGAACGAGGCGGGGCTGGTGCCCGGGCGCCCGTACCGCAAGTCGGCGACGGTGGTGGGCGACGTGCTCGGTCGCTACCACCCGCACGGCGACTCGTCGGTGTACGACGCGATCGTGCGCATGGCGCAGGACTTCTCGCTCCGCTATCCGCTCGTCGACGGCCAGGGGAACTTCGGCTCGATCGACGGCGACAACGCGGCCGCGTACCGCTACACCGAGGTCAAGCTCACGCGGCTCGCCACCGAGCTGCTCGCCGACATCGATCGCGGCACGGTCGACTTCGGCCGCAACTTCGACGACACGCGCGAGGAGCCGACGGTCCTGCCGAGCCGCGTCCCGAACCTGCTCGTGAACGGGAGCTCGGGGATCGCGGTCGGCATGGCGACCAACATCCCGCCGCACAACCTGCGCGAGGTGGCGAACGCGATCGTGGCGATGGTCGACGACCCGGAGATCGATGCGGCGCGGCTGCGCAAGCACATCAAGGGGCCCGACTTCCCGACGGCCGGCTTCATCTACGGCCGCGCCGGGATCCAGGAGTACCTGGAGACGGGGCGCGGCCGCATCGTGATGCGCGCCCGGGCGCAGATCGAGGAGCGCGAGAGCGGCAACAAGAGCCAGATCGTGGTCACCGAGCTCCCCTACCAGGTGAACAAGGCGCGCCTGGTGGAGCAGATCGCGCACCTGGTGAAGGAGCAGAAGGTCGAGGGGATCAGCGCGCTCCGCGACGAGTCGGACAAGGAGGGGATCCGCGTCGTCATGGAGCTCAAGCGCGACGCGATCCCGCGCGTGGTGCTCAACCAGCTGTACAAGCACAGCGCGATGCAGAGCACCTTCGGCGTGATCATGCTCGCGCTGGTGCCCGACCCGGTGACGCGGCAGCTCGTCCCGAAGGGCAGTTCGACCTCGACAAGGCGCTCGAGCGCGAGCACATCCTCGAGGGGCTCAAGATCGCCGTCGACAACATCGACGAGGTGATCGCCCTCATCCGCGCGGCCGAGGACACGCCCACCGCCAGCCAGCAGCTGCAGGCGCGCTTCGCGCTCAGCGAGCGGCAGGCCGAGGCGATCCTCAACATGCGCCTCGCCAAGCTCACGGGGCTCGAGCGCGACAAGCTCGAGGCCGAGCTGGCCGAGGTGCGCACGCTCATCGCCGACCTGCGCGACATCCTCGCCTCGCGGCCGCGCCGCATGCGGATCCTCAAGGACGAGCTGATGGCGGTGGTCGAGGAGTACGGCGACGACCGGCGCACCGAGATCGTGAGCGACGACGGCGAGATCTCGATCGAGGAGCTGATCGCGCAGGAGGACGTGGTCGTCACGATCTCGCACACCGGCTACGTCAAGCGCACGAGCGTCTCGCAGTACCGCAAGCAGCGGCGCGGCGGGCGCGGCAAGACCGGCACCGACCTGAAGGACGGCGACTTCGTGAGCCGGCTCTACGTCGGCTCCACGCACGACTACCTGCTCGTCTTCACCGACGACGGGCGCGTGTACTGGCTCAAGGTCTACGAGATCCCGCAGGCGGGGTCGGGGGCCAAGGGAAAGCCGATCGTCAACCTGATCAACGTCTCGCCGACGACGCGCGTGCGGGCCGTGGTGCCGGTGCGCGACCTCGAGAAGGTGACCGACGCCGACGACCGCTTCCTCTTCTTCTGCACGCGCGACGGGACGGTCAAGAAGTCGCGCCTCGTCGACTACGCCAACCCGCGCTCGACCGGGATCAAGGCGATCAAGATCGAGGCCGGCGACGAGCTGATCGACGTGCAGGAGACGCTCGGCACGAACGACGTGGTGCTCGCCACGCGTTTCGGCCTCACCTGCCGCTTCCACGAGGGCGACGTGCGCGAGATGGGGCGCGACACGACCGGCGTGAAGGGGATCGAGCTGCGTCCCGACGACGCGGTGGTGGGGATGGTCGTGATCAAGCGCGAGGCGACGCTCCTGGTCGTCACCGAGAAGGGGATGGGGAAGGTGACCGACATCGCCGACTACCGCGTGCAGAAGCGCGGCGGCAAGGGGATCCTGACGCTCAACCGCACCGACAAGACGGGGAACGTCGTCTCGCTCATGGAGGTGCTCCCCGAGGACGAGGTGATGATGATCACGCGCCAGGGGATCCTGATCCGGATGGGGGCCGAGAAGATCCGGAAGACGGGGCGGAACGCGCAGGGGGTGAAGCTGATCGAGCTGGATGCGGGTGACCTGGTGACGTCGGTCGCGCGGGTGGTCCCGGACGATCGCGAGACCGACGGGCTGGGCGACGGCGACGCGGGGTCGCCGGTGCCGGGGGACGAGGAGGAGGAGGGCGACGGCGCGGAGTGAGGGCGCGCTGGCGCCGAGCCCACCGGGGGGGCGTGACGCGGCCCGCCGTCCGCCCGTCTCCCCGGCGCTGGGCCGCTGCCGTGCCGGCGTCCCGTCCCCACCTTCCGCCATGGTCGCCACCCCACCGTCCCGCATCCTCGTCGTCGATCGCGACCCGGCCACCAGCCAGACGGTGGCCTGGATCCTTCGCGAGCACGGCTACGATGTGCTCGGCCTCGGGGCGGCGCGCGGCCTCGCCGCGACGATGGACACCTGGGGGCCCGACCTCCTTCTCCTCGACGCGCAGCTCGCCGACGACGACGCCCTCGTCGCCCTCGGCCGCATCAAGGGCGATGCGCGCTGGCGCGAGCTCCCCGTGATCGTGACCTCGGCGGCGCCCGAGGATGCGATCGTGGAGCGCGCGCTGGTGGCCGGCGCGAGCGACGTGGTGCGCAAGCCGTTCCGCGCCGGCGAGCTGCTCGCACGCATCGGCGCGCACCTGCGCACGCGGAGCGCGCTCGCCGTCACGCGGCGCCAGCTCTCGGGCCTCGAGGCCGAGCTGCAACGGGTGCGCGAGGAGGCGCACGCCGGGCGCACGCTCATGGAGATCATGCGCGAGGTGAGCGCCGACCTCTCGAGCGAGGAGATCTACCACCTGCTGGTGCGCCGCGTGGCGCGTGCGCTCTCGCTCTTCCGCTGCTCGGTGGTGCTCGCGCGCCCCGGCGACGAGCGGGCCGTGGTGCCGGCGGCGTTCGACGATCCCACGCTGCGCAACCTCCCGCTCGATCTCGCGCGCTATCCGGAGATCCGCGTGGCGCTCGAGAGCGGGCGCCCGGTGCTGATCCCCGACGTCCTCGTGCACCCGCTCTTCGCCGGGATGCGCGAGCGGTGGCGGACCGACGGGATCGACCCGCCGGTGCGGAGCGTGATCGCGCTCCCGTTCTTCGTCGACCGGCAGCAGGCGGGCGTCTTCCTGCTGCGCCGCGGCGCGGGCGAGGCGCCGCTCGACGACGAGGACGTGGCCTTCGCCGACGCGGTGGTGAAGGCGGCGGTGGCGAGCATCCAGCGTGCGCACCTGCTCGAGACGGCACGCGCCGACAATGCCCGCCTCGCCGCGCTGGCGCAGACCGATCCGCTCACCGGCGTGCTCAATCGTCGCGCGCTCATGGAGCGCCTCGGCGGCGAACTCGATCGCGCGCGCCGCTACGGGCACGCGGTCGCGGTGCTGATGCTCGACCTCGACTTCTTCAAGCAGGTCAACGACACGCTCGGCCACCTGGTCGGCGACGGCGTGCTGCGCGAACTCGGCGAACTGCTGCGCGGTGCGGTGCGCACCGCCGACTTCGTGGCGCGCTACGGCGGCGAGGAGTTCGTGCTCGTGCTGCCGGAGACGAGCATCGAGGGCGCCGTGGCGTTCGCCGATCGCCTCCGCGAGCGGGTGTCGCAGCACAGCTTCGGTGCGTCACCGTCGGGACCGATCATTCTCCTCTCCGCCTCGATCGGCGTCTCGCTCTTTCCCGCGCCGCGCATCGGCACCGTCGAGGAGCTGCTCTCCGCCGCCGACGCGGCGCTCTACCGCGCCAAGGCCGACGGACGCAATCGCGTGCACCACTGAGCGAGGGGAGGGCGCGGGGCACCGCAACCGCGGCAGCACGGAGGCGCGGGGAAGAGCCGGAGGACGGCGTGTTCGATTCGCATCGGGCACCGTCGTGCACGCGGGACCAATCCAGGGAGCTGTTGATCGGCCCCGATCGCATGCGGAGTTCCGAGCGCCGAACGGGCGTCCGCGGCACGTCCTCCGTCCTTCGGTCGTTCCCCGCGCCTCCGTGCTGGCGCGGTTGCGTCGCCCCGCTCCCGCTGCGTGCGCGGGTGACGCGCACGGTCAGCGCGCCTTGAGCTCGAGCGTCTCGGTGCGGCCGTCGCGGATCACCTCGATGCGGTGCGAGCGGGCGCGGTCGAGGTCGAGGTGGCTGTCGGGGCCGGTCACGGGGGCGCCATCGACCTTCATGATGACGTCGCCGGTGCGCAGCGGGGCGTGGTCGTCGGTGACGCGCAGCACGAGCAGTCCTCCTTCGGTGCCGCGGCCGAGCTTCGCGGCCAGGGCGGCGTTGACGCTGGCGACATCGAGGTCGGGGCGCTCGATGCGCAGGAAACGATCACCGTTGTCGTTGCCGATGGTGACGCGACGCAACTCGCGACGGTCGCCGCGGCCGCGCGCCGCCATCGGGGCGTCGACGCCGGGCGGCAACGGCGCATCGGGAGGCAGCGGGCGGACGATGCGCGCACGTCCCGGGACGAGGTCGCGACGGATCACCGTGCCGCGGTCGTCGACGTCGACATCCACGTCCATGTCGATGTCGGCGAGGCCGCGGAGCGACCGGGCCTCCGCGCGCAGGCGCGGGAGCTCGCGCATCCTCGCGCGTCGCTCCTCGTCGAGGCCGCGGCGCAGCGCGTCGAGGCCTCGGAGTTCGACGGCCATCGGCGCACCCTCCGACCAGCTCCAGTCCGACCCGCCCGGGAACGTCATCGAGACGCCCTGTTCGCGCTGCGGGACCGCCTGCACCGTGCGGCGACGCCCGTCCTGCAGCACCTCGAGGCGCACGGGCTGCGAGTCCTTCGCCGCGTCGAGCGCACGGCGCAGGCGACCGACCCGCGCACTGGCCGCGCTGCCGTCGCCCGCATCGGCGGCATCGACACGCAGGTCGACGCCATCGATGCTCACCAGCCGGTCACCGGGGCCAAGGCCTGCCTTCTCGGCCGCGCTCCCGCGGCTCACCGACGTGATCAGGAGCCCGGCGGTGTCGCGGACGCTCCCACCCTCGGCGAGCGCGATGCCGAGCACGCGACGCGGCGCGCCATCGGTGCGCCATGGTGCGCCGGTCCACGTGTAGCGCATCGGCGGCGTCTCGCGCAGCGTCGCCCGCACGGTGCGGCGGCGCCCGTCGTCGTGCACGACCAGCGAGACCTGGTCGCCTTCCTTGCGCGACTCGAGCGCGCGCACGAGACGGCGCGCGAGCACCTGCCCGGCGGCGCGGTCGCCGATGTCGCGACGGTCGAGGGTGAGCGTGGTGCCGTCGAGTGCGGCGAGCCGCTCCCCGACCTTGAGGCCGGCCTGCGCCGCCGCCGAGCTGTCGGCGATGCGCTCGATGAGGAGGCCGGCGGTGTCGGCGGCGTCGCCGGTGGCGCGGACGGTGAGGCCAAGGAGGCGACGCGCGCTGTTGCCGCCGCGCGTGATCCGGATTCCGTCCTCGGGGCTGCGGGTCGTGACCTCGACGCGCTCCTCGCGCCCCTGTGCGGCGACACGATGCGGTGCGAGGAGGCAGAGGACGAGCGGCGAAACGGCAAGGCCGGCGAGCGGCCAGCGGGAGGGCGTGCGCATCTGCGTATCGGGGGTGCAGGGTGTCCGTGAGCACGCGTTCGCGGCGTGCATCCCTGCGACACGCCGCCGTCGGCCACGGTTGCCGGGGCGTGCGGGTGGGTTCGGCGTGCAGTCGTCTCCTGCTGAACTGCCGGGCGCTGCGCGCCTGAACGGCTGGGCGCTGCGCGCCGAGTTTCGGAGTTCGGGAGTTCGGGAGTAGTGCAAGGCACTGCGGTGACACCGCTGTTCTCCAGCACTCCGAAACTCCTGAACTCGGGCGCGCAGCGCCCCAGCAGTTCACATGAAGAAGGGACGCGCACGGATGCTCCCCGTGCACGTCCCCTGCTGCCCCCTCTCCGCGTCAGACCACGATGTTCAGCAGCCGCCCCGGCACGAAGATCACCTTGCGCGGCGTGCCGGTGACGAACTTGGCGACACCCGGATCGGCCAGCGCCGCGGCGAGCGCCTCCTCCTGCGTTGCCGACGGGGCGAGCGTAACCGTGCCGCGCAGCTTGCCGTTCACCTGCACCGCGACGGTGACGGTGTCGGCGACGAGGAGCGCGGGATCGTAGGTCGGCCAGCCGGCATCGAAGATCGAGCCGGTGCCGCCGAGCTGCGCCCAGCACTGCTCGGCCAGGTGCGGCGCGAACGGCGCGACGAGCTGCACGAGCGGGCGCACCTCGTCCACGTGCGCGGTGCGCTCGCCGGCGCGCAGCACGTTGACGTACTCCATCATCGCGGCGATCGCGGTGTTGTAGCTCAGCGCCTCGAGATCCTCGCCGACCTTCTTCACCGTCGCGGCGAGCTTGCGTGCCACCGCGGCATCCATGCTCCCCTCGCGCGTGCACTCGTGCACCGAGTTCCAGACGCGGTCGAGGAAGCGGCGCACGCCGGTGATCCCCGAGTCGCGGAAGTCGCCCCCTTCCTCGTAGGGGCCAAGGAACATGAGGTAGGTGCGCACCGTGTCCGCACCCCAGCGCGCCACGAACTCGTCGGGGTTGACGACGTTGCCCTTGCTCTTCGACATCTTCGCCCCGTCGCGCACGATGAGCCCGTGCGCGCGGAAGCGGGTGAACGGCTCCTCGAAGTCGAGGTGCCCCGCGTCCTTCAGCACCATGGTGACGAAGCGCGAGTAGAGCAGGTGGAGCACGGCGTGCTCGTTGCCGCCGATGTAGCTGGTGACGGGGAGCCAGTGCTTCGTGAGCGCCGCGTCGAAGGCCACGTCGCCGCGGTCGGCGCTCGGGTAGCGGAGGAAGTACCAGGCGCTGTCGAGGAAGGTGTCGCTGACATCGGTCTCGCGGCGTGCCGGCGCGCCGCACGTCGGGCACGGCACGTGATACCACTCGCCGTGCCGCGCGAGCGGGGAGATCCCCGAGTCGTCGGGGCGGAAGTCGTCGATCTCCGGGAGGAGCACCGGAAGCTGGTCCTCGGGGACCGGCACGGTGCCGCACGCATCGCAGTAGATGATCGGGATCGGCGGGCCCCAGTAGCGCTGGCGCGAGATGCACCAGTCGTGGAGCCGGTAGTTCACCACCGCCCGGCCCGTGCCGCGCTCGGCCAGCCAGGCGACCACCGCCTGCTTGGCCGCCGGCACGTCGAGGCCATCGAAGTGCGCCGAGTTGACGAGACGTGCCGACGGCGACGCGTCGACGTGCGCCGACTCGCCGAGTGGCGTCTGCGCGTCCTCGCCTTCGCCAGCCACGACGCGCACGATCGGGAGCGCGAACTTGTGCGCGAACTCGAAGTCGCGCTCGTCGTGCGCGGGGACGGCCATGATGGCGCCGGTGCCGTACTCCATGAGCACGTAGTCGGCGATCCAGACCGGCACCGCGTGCCCGGTGGCCGGGTTGATCGCGGTCGCACCGGTGAAGACGCCGGTCTTCTCCCTGGTCGTCTTGCGCGTGACCACGTCCTGCTGCGCGGTGCGCGCGCGGTACGCCGCGACCGCGTCGCGCTGGGCGGGCGACGTGATCGTGTCCACGAGCGGGTGCTCGGGGGCGAGGACGAGGTACGTCGCGCCGAAGACCGTGTCGGGGCGCGTGGTGAAGACCGTCACGTCGTGCGCGCCGGCGACGCGGAAGACGAGCTCCGCCCCTTCCGACTTCCCGATCCAGTTGCGCTGCGCCTGGCGCGTGGTCTCGCTCCAGTCGATGACCTTCAGGTTCTCGAGCAGCCGCCCCGCGTAGTCGCTGATGCGGAAGAACCACTGCTCGAGGAGCCGCTGCTCGACCAGCGTGCCGCAGCGCTCGCAGTGCCCGCCCTCGACCTGCTCGTTGGCGAGCACCGTCTTGCAGCTCGGGCACCAGTTGACCGCCGCCTTCTTCTTGTAGGCGAGCCCCTGCCGGTGGAGCTGGAGGAAGAGCCACTGCGTCCACCGGTAGTACGACGGGTCGGAGGTCACGACCTCCTTCGACCAGTCGGTCATCAGCCCCACGCTGGCCAGCTGCCGACGGAAGTTCTCGATGTTGCGCGGGGTCAGCGTGCCGGGGTGCGCGCCGACCTTGATGGCGTAGTTCTCGGAGTGGATCCCGAACGAGTCGAAGCCGATCGGCTCGAAGACGGTGTAGCCCTGCTGGCGCTTGTGCCGCGCGTGGATGTCGTTGCCGGTGAAGGCATAGACGTTCCCGATGTGGAGCCCCTCGGCCGAGGGGTACGGGAACATCATGAGGGCGTAGTACGGCCGCGCCGCCCCCGCGAGCGGCGTCACGTTCGTGCCGCGCTCGGCCCAGCGCCGCTGCCAGGTGGCCTCGACGACGCTCGGATCGTAGGTGGGGGTCTCGGAGGGGATGGGCGCGGAACGGTCGGACATCGCGGGCAAGGCAGGCGCGCCCCGGGGGGCCGGGGCGCGAGTGGAATGGCGTTGTGCGAGCGGCAAAGATAGCGACCGGTGAGGACCGGGGCGCCGTGCTCCGTCACTCCCACGACTCGCGGGTGCCGCGTGGGACCGATCGCCGTGCGCGGCACGTGCCACGCCACCGCGCGCCCGCGCTTAACACCGGCGCCCTGCGCGCGTCCGACCCTGCGATCACGATCGCGCCGCCCACTCGTCAGCCGGCCCGACGCCCGCTCATCCCCCTGTCCGATGGAGCCGACCATGCAGATCCGTCACGCCCTCACGCTCGCGGCGCTCGCCCTCGTCCCCTCGCTCGTGGCCGCGCAGGCCGCTCCCGCCACGCGCGATCCCGAGGTGCGCGCGGAGCGACGCGAGCTCGCCCGCGCCAAGCGCGAGCGCCGTGACGACGTGCGCGACCTGCGCGGCGATCGGCGTGACCTGCGCGGCGAGCGGCGCGACGCGCTCCTCGACGGCACGGTGACGCGCGAGGAGCGGCGCGACATCGCGGGCGAGACGCGCGAGGTCCGCGGTGAGCGTCGCGAGGTCCGGCGCGGCTCGCGCGACGTGCGCGGGGAGCGGCGCGACGTGCGTGGCGCGCGTCGCGATGCGCGGCCGCCGGCCACCGCGCCGATGCCGGCCCCGGCGCAACCGTGATCGCGCCGGCGCGCTGCGGTGCGGCCGGGCGCGCGCACGCGACACGCGCGCGCCCGTCACGGGGCATGCGTCAGCCGCGCTCGAACGTCCCGCGCACCACCGTCTCGCCATCGCGCACGTGCCAGCGCCCGCGCGCCAGCACGTGACGCGCGGCGCACGCGTCGTCGAGCACCACCAGGTCGGCGTCCATGCCCACCGCGATCGTCCCCTTGCGTACGAGCCTGAGGTGCGCGGCCGGGGTGCTCGTGAACGGTGGGAGCACGTCGGCGAGCGCATGCCCGCGCGCCACGAGCGTCGCGATCGTCGCCAGCAGTGAGGCCGGGTCGCCGACGCCGTACGAGACCACGTTCCCTTGCGCATCGAAGTGCGGGAGCGTCCCCCCCGCATCGGTGCTCACCGTGATGCGATCGCGCGGCGCGCCGGCACGCCACCAGCGCTCGAGCGCGTCGGCCGCATGCCACGCGTCCTCGCCCTCGTCCACCGGGAACGCCGTCACGTCCACCGTGCACCCGCGCTGCGCGAGCGCGATCGCCTCCTCGAACAGCGCACGCCGCCGGTTCACGTGCGTCGGCATGAAGACGCGCGGCGGGAGCTCGGTGGCGTCGAGCAGCGCCGCGAGCTGGGACAGCCCGCGCGCCCCGTTGCCGACGTGCAGGTGGAGCACCCCCGCCTTGCCGGTGAGGAGGCCGGCCACGTGCGCCTCGCTCGCCGCGCGCGCGAGTTCGTCGAGCGTGGGCTGGCTCGAGCGATGATCGCTGATCGCGAGCTCGCCGACGCCGATCACCGCCTCGAGGTGCACGATGTCGCCGCGCAACGACCCGGTGAAGGTGCGCGGCGGCAGGTGATAGCCGCCCGTCCAGCACCACGCGCTCATCCCCTCGTGGCGGAGCGCGCGCACCTGTGCGAGCAGCTCGGCCATCCCGCGCGTCTCGGCGTCGGTGCCGAGCGTGCCGACGACGCTCGTGATCCCGGCACGCGTCCACTGCGTGAGCGTCGGCGCGGGCACGCGCGTGTGCACCCCCGCCTCGCCGCCGCCGCCGGTGACGTGCGCGTGTCCGTCCACGAGGCCCGGGATCACGCGCGCGCCGCCGAGGTCGACCTCGTGCACGTCGTACGCGGCCGGGAGCGCGGGGAGCGCGGGCCCGAGCTGCACGATGCGCTCGCCGGCGACGAGCAGGTCCACGAGGCCAAGCGGGGCAGGGGCGTGGACCGCCGCGTTGCGGAGGAGCGTGAGCATCCCCAACGGTAACGGGCCCGGGCGATCGCACTAAGTTCCGGCATCACCCCTCACCCGAGGCCCACCCGTGAGTCGCGGCTGGATCATCCCCATCGGCGGGCGCATCGAGAGCGCCTCGCTGCTCGCACGCTTCGTGGAGCTCGCGGGCAGTCGTCGCGCCCCGATCTGCGTGATCGCCACCGCCTCGAGCGAGGCCGACACGGGACCGCTCTACGAGTCCCGGCTGCGCGATGCCGGCGCGCGCGAGGTGAAGGTGCTCCCGCTCTCGCGCCGCGGCGACTGCGACGACGGCGACTGGCTCGCGCTCCTCGCGCGCGCCGGCGGCGTCTTCTTCACCGGCGGCAACCAGGGGCGCCTGGCGACGGTGCTCGGCGGCACGCCGGTGGCGGAGCTGATCCGGCGTCGCAACGCGACCGAGGGGCTCGTGGTCGGCGGCTCGAGCGCGGGGGCGGCCTTCCTCCCCGTGCACATGATCGCCGGCGGCACCGAGGGGCCGACGCCCCACTCGAAGATGGTGACGCTCGCGCCCGGGCTCGGGCTGATCGACCGCGCGATCGTCGACCAGCACTTCACGCAGCGCAACCGGCTCGGGCGGCTGCTGAGCGCGATGGCCTACAACCCGAGCCTCGTGGGACTCGGCGTCGACGAGGACACGGGGGCCTTCATCGGCCCCGACGACGTGCTGGAGGTCGAGGGGTCGGGCGGGGTGACGGTGGTCGACCCGAGTCGCGTGGAGTTCTCGTCGATCGACTCGGCGCAGCCGCACGAGGCGGTGGCGCTGCTCGGCCTCACGTTGCACTGCCTCGTCGCCGGCACGACGTTCGACCTCGTGCGCCGCGAGGCGCACGTGGGCGACGCGCTCCTCGCGCGACACGCCTGATCGTTCGCCGCATCGCCCCGCGCCGGAGCGCGCGGGGTTCGTGTCGCCGACCCCGGGACCGTCCTCCGCCCCCGCCATGCGCATCCTCGATCGCAACGTCTACGTCGGCCCGTCGCACTACGCGCACTTCCCGGTGATCCGGCTGGTGCTCGACCTCGGGGAGCTCGAGCAGTGGCCGACGGGGCGCCTCGGCCCCGCGTTCACGAACGCGCTGGTGGAGACGCTCCCCGGGCTGCGCGAGCACGGCTGCTCGTACGGCGTGCCGGGCGGCTTCCTGCGCCGGCTCGAGGAGGACGGCGGCACGTGGCTGGGGCACGTCTTCGAGCACGTCGCCATCGAGCTGCAGAACATGGCCGGCGTGAAGGTGACCTTCGGCAAGACGCGCGAGACGGCCACGCCGGGCGTGTACGACGTCGTCTTCGAGTACGAGCAGGAGGACGTGGGGCTCGAGGCGGCGACGCTCGCGCGCGACCTGCTGCACGTCCTGCTCCCCGAGACGCTCCGCCCCGCCGATGCCGACGTCGCCGACTTCGACTGGGCGGAGAAGCGCGACGCCTTCATCCGCTACGCGCAGCGCCGCGCGCTGGGGCCGAGCACGGCGAGCCTCGTGCACGCGGCCGAGGAACGCGGAATCCCGTGGTTCCGGCTCAACGAGTACTCGCTGATCCAGCTCGGCTGGGGGTGCAACCAGCAGCGCATCCAGGCCACGATCACCGGGCGCACGAGTCACATCGCGGTCGAGATCGCGAGCGACAAGGAGGAGACGAACACGATCCTCGGCAACCTCGGGCTCCCGGTGCCGCAGCAGCGACTGGTGCAGAGCCCCGAGCGTGCCGTCGCCGCCGCGAGCCGCATCGGCTACCCGGTGGTGGTGAAGCCGTACAACGCCAACCACGGGCGCGGGATCTCGATCGGGCTCACCACCGCGGACGAGGTGCGCGCGGCGTTCCCGCTCGCGCAGGAGCATTCGCGCTCGGTGCTCGTGGAGAGCTTCATCGAGGGGTTCGACCACCGCATGCTGGTGGTGAACGGCGAGCTGGTGGCGGTCGCGCGGCGCGAGCCGGGGCACGTGGTCGGCGACGGCACGCACACGGTGGCGCAGCTGGTCGACCTCGTGAACCAGGATCCGCGCCGCGGCATCGGGCACGAGAAGGTGCTCACGCGGATCGAGCTCGACACGCAGGCGCTGCAGCTCCTCGCCAAGCGCGGGATGACGCCCGACTCGGTACCGGCGGCGGGAGACGTCGTCTCCCTGCGCCTGACCGCCAACCTGAGCACCGGCGGCACCGCCATCGACGTGACCGACGTGGTGCACCCCGACAACGCCGAGATGGCGGTGCGTGCGGTGCAGGCGGTGGGGCTCGACGTGGGCGGCGTCGACTTCCTCACGAAGGACATCACGCAGAGCTACCGCGACATGAACGCGGCCCCCGGCTTCCGCATGCACATGGCGCCGAGCGAGGGGCGGCCGCGCGACGTGGCGGGGAAGGTGCTCGACATGCTCTTTCCCGAGGGGAAAAAGGCGACGATCCCGCTCGCCGCGATCACCGGGACGAACGGCAAGACGACGACCGCGCGCATGCTCGCGCACATCCACAAGCTGTCGGGGAAGCGGGTGGGGCTCACCACCACCGACGGCGTCTACGTGGACGGCGTACGCACGGTCGTGGGCGACATGACCGGGCCGACGGCGACGCGCATCGTGCTCAGCGACCCGGCGGTGGAGGTGGCGGTGCTCGAGACGGCGCGCGGCGGGCTGCTCCGCGCCGGGATGGCGGTGCGCCACGTGGACGTGGGGGCGGTGCTCTGCGTGAAGTCGGACCACCTGGGGCAGAAGGGGATCGACTCGCTCGAACAGTTGGCCGAGATCAAGCGCACGGTGGTGGAGGTGGCGCGCGACACGGCGGTGCTCAACGCCGACGATCCGCTGGTGCTGCGCATGGCCAGCAACTGCGACGCGAAGCACCTCTGCTACGTGACGCTCGACCCCGCGCACGCGCTCGTGCGCGAGCACATCCGCGCCGGCGGGCGCGCGGTGGCGCTCGAGC
>JALOPO010000486.1 GCA_025453855.1 Gemmatimonadaceae bacterium | reverse complement strand
ACTCCACGGGCGGCCTGCACGCGGTCACCTGGGCGGCACGAACGCGACCGCCCGCACTCGCCGCGATCGTGCTCAACGGGCCGTTCCTGCGGCTCCCCGTCCCGGCACCGGTGCGCGCGTTCGCGCACGTCGCGGCCGCCGTGGGGCGGCTCGCCCCCACGATCGGGATCGGCGGCACGGTGGCCCCGCACTACGTGCACTCGCTACACCAGCGCTGGCGGCACCAGCGCTGGCGGGGCGAATGGGACTTCGACCTCGCACGCAAGCCGGAACGCGGCTTTCCCCTCTACCTCGGCTGGCTCGGCGCGGTGCTCGAGGCGCAGGCGATGGTCGCGCGCGGCCTGGCGCTCACCTGCCCGGTGCTGCTCGTGCGCAGCGACCGGAGCTGGCGCGGCAGGCAGTGGGACGATCGCTACCTGACGAGCGACGCCGTGTTGCGCGCGGGTGGAGGAATGCGTGATCGAGCACGCGATGCACGATGCGACACTCTCCGCGCCGGCGGTGCGCGCGCGGGCGATCGGGGCGATGGTGTCATGGGCGGATACCGTGCTTCCGCTGTCGTGATCGCGCCCTGCCGCGCGGGCGCACCGCTCGCTCGTGCGAGGCGCGCGCGCGGCGTCGGCCCGTCGCGGCATCGGCCGCGCGTTACGGGACCGGCGGCGGACTGGCGGGGGGCTCGGCCATCTCCAGCGAGTCGAGGTTGGGAACCCCCTTGCAAACCGCCGGTTCGGGGCCGAGCCGACGGGTGAACACGCAGTCGCGGCTCAGCTGCCGCCGCCGTGCGGCCACGCGATGCGGAGCGTCGTAGCTGCTGGCGGCCGCCGCAACCATGGGCGCGATGGGGGCGCGACTCGGCGTGACGCAGGGCGGTGGCTGCAGACGCTCGCCGGTGTTGGTGCTGCTGCGCGCACGCCGGAACGTCACGCGATAGGCGACCGTGTCGCGCGTGGCTAGGCTGTCGATCTGCAGAACGAGGGTCAGGACGTCGCCGCTCGTGATCCAGCGGGCGTTGGCATTGAACCCGAGCCGCATCACGGTGGCCGTATCCAGCCCGCACCCCACGAGGCGCGCACCGATTGCCGTGAGCCCCTCCTCCACCTGCGCCACGAGCCGGCGCGCCGTCGTCGAGTCGCGCGGCGTCCAGCGCTGATCGACGGCGACCAGCGGTGCGGCCGGCGTCGTGTAGGCCGCCGTGAACCCCGGCCGTTCGCCATCGTCGAGGATGCCGAGCGAGTCGGTGTGCACCGTGAAGGCGACCTCACCGCGTGCACCGGTCACGGTGAAGGTGCGAGCGTGCGTGCCATGCGTGGGAAACATCTCGCGCGCCGCGCGGCGGTAGTTGCCGGCATTGGGGTAGCGCGCCTCCAGCGCACCCAGCGGTGACGCGGTGACGAAGTGGCACGCCTGCGCGCCGCGCGTGAGTGCCTGCGGATCGTCGACGCAACGGCGCGCCGTCCACTCGCCACGCGTCTCGCTCTCCGCCATGCGCACCGGCGCGACCTCGCCAGTGCGCTCGGCCGGCGCCGATCGGCATCCGGGGAGGATGCCGACCAGCACCAGCAGCGTGCCCATGGGAAATGGGCTGACGGGCATGCGCATCAGTTGCGCGTGGCGCGTGCCGACACCGGCGCACGCTCGAGCTGGAGATCGCCGCCGCCGCCACCACCACCGCCGCCGCCGCCGCCACCGCCACCGCCGCCGGGCGACTGCAGCTGCGTCGCGGGCTCCCGCAGCAGGTCGCCCCGGAAATACGCTTGGCCGAAGTAGGTGCGGCAGGAGACGCCGTCACGACGCATGCCGACGGTGACGCCGCGCTGCCAGTTGATGGCGAAGGAGGCGGCGACGCCGATCCCCATCCCCTCGTCGAAGGCGACGTGCTCCATGAGGCCGAGCATCGCCCGGCGGTCGAAGTCCTCCCCCAGCGAGAAGTGGCGCCGGTACATCTGCGTGACGAGGCAGGCGCGCAGGTAGCCGCCGGCGATGATGTCGTCCGTGCCGCCGGTCGGCAGCTGGACCAGGGCGAGGCTTCCGGTCTCGAAGTCCTCGATGGGGTCGCTCAGGCGTGCGATGAGCAGGCCGTAGAGCAGGTCCTCGGTGGCGTCGGTCCCGGATTCGCGCTTGTAGTCGCGTGCGAGGCGGGCGATCGCCGCGCGCGTGCGCGGGCCGAGCTTGCGCCAGAGCGAATCGCTCACCCCGGGCGGCTTGGGCACGTCGAGATCGAGCGTGTCGGGGCGTGGCGTGTCGTCGTACACCACCGTCCCGCGCCCACCCGGCGTGATGCCCCACATCGCGCAGCCGGCTCCGGGCGACATCCCGGGCCCGCCGACGGAGATGTTGATGCCGAAGGCGAAGGCCGGATCCGCATCGGCGCGCACCTGCACCACGCCAAGGTGCGGTCCGCTCATCCGCCGCTCTCCGTGATCGATCCCCACCGTCATCGGCTGCGGGCATTCGAGCAGGCGTCGCTCGTCCGCTGTCACGCGCCCACCCGGCGCGCCCGCATTCGGCAGCACGGGCCCGTCATCCCGGCACGCCGCCATCGCCACCATCACCATGGGTACCATCCACCGCATCGGGGTCCGCATGAGGCGCCCCTCCACCGGGGCGCGACGACACGCACGTCGGACGACGCATCGCGACGACCGCGCGCCCCGGGACGCGATCGCGACGCCACGGTGCCGCCGCTCCCGCGCATCGCGGTAACCCGCGCCACGCACGCATCATCATCCGGGCGCACCGTAGGCGGCGCCCGTCAGCAGCGCGTCAGCGCGCGGGCAGCG
>JALOPO010000044.1 GCA_025453855.1 Gemmatimonadaceae bacterium | reverse complement strand
CCGCGGCGCCCGCCGAGCCGATCGGCGTCGCCGACCCGGCCATCGCCGCCGCCATCGCGCTCCCGCCCGCACCCAGGGTGCCGGAGGCGATCGTCGCCGACGTCGCGGCGCATGCAATCGAGCTCGAGGTCGCGCTCGCCTCGGTCACCCCGGCCGAGGCGCGGCCGCTCGTCAATCCGGTCGACGGCCCGGACGCACCGGCGCGCCGTGCCGCCGACCACGCCGACGCGGTCGACACGGCCGCTGTCGCCTCCGTGGTCCCGGTGGCATCCTCTTCCGCACCTGCCCCGGTCGTCCCCCCACGCGCCGCGGTCCCCGTCCCCCGCTCGCCCGGCTCCCCCTTCGTGTCTCCCCTCGTCGCCCGCGACGGGCGCCCGGTCACCGTCGTGCATCTCGCGGCCGAGGTGGCGCCGGTGGCGCGCACCGGCGGCCTGGGCGAGGTCGTCACGTCGCTCGCCGCCTACCAGACCGCGGCCGGCATCCGCGCCTGCATCGTCATGCCGCTCTACCGGCAGGCGCGCGAGAAGCTCGGCCAGCTCGAACCGGTCGGCGAGGCGTGGACCACGCACGTCGCCTACCGCGACGAGTGGAGCCGCCTCTGGAAGCTCCCGGCCGAGGAGGCCGCGCGCGTCCTCGGTGGCCACGGCACGACCGGCGTCCCCGAGCTCTACTTCCTGGAGAACGGCTACTACTTCGATCGCGCGGGCATCTACGGCGAGCAGGGACGCGACTACCAGGACAACCATCGCCGCTGGGCGCACTTCTGCGCCGCCGCGCTGCGCGCGCTCCCGCGCGTGGTCGGCGATGGCCCGGCCATCCTGCACGCGCACGACTGGCACGCCGCACTCTCGCTCGCGTACCTGCGCGGCTGGTATGCCGACGTCCCGTGGTACCGCGACGTGGCGACGGTGCTCACCGTGCACAACGCCGGCTACCAGGGACACTACGGCGCCGCCATGCTCGGCGACTTCGGCCTCGGCCCCGACATGTGGCGCTGGGATCGCTTCGAGTGGTACGGGCAGGTGAACCTGCTCAAGGGCGGCCTCGCCTTCGCCGACGCGGCCACCACGGTGAGCGCGACCCACGCCAACGAGCTGCGCACCGCCGGCGGCGGCTTCGGCCTGCACGCCACCTTCCTCTCGCTGCGCGATCGCTTCGTCGGCATCGCCAACGGGATCGACCAGTCGCGCTGGAACCCGGCCACCGACCCGCTCATCCCGGCGCGCTTCTCGGCCGACGACCTCGCCGGCAAGGGCGAGTGCCGCCGCGCGATGCAGGAGGCGCTCGGCCTCCCCGTGCGCGGCGACGTCCCGATCTTCGTGATGACCGCGCGCCTCGTCACGCAGAAGGGGCTCTCGCTGATCGTCGAGACGCCGGGGCTCTTCGACATCGACGCGCAGTGGGTCTTCGTCGGCGCCGGCGAGCGCCGCTTCGAGGACGCGTTGCGCGGCATCGCGCGCGTGCGCCCCGACCGGGTCGTCGTCGACACCAACTTCAGCGACGGCAAGGAGCACCTGCTGATGGCCGCCGGCGACGTCTGCCTCATGCCGTGCCAGTACGAACCGTGCGGCCTCACGCAGATGCGCGCGCAGCGCTACGGCACGCTCCCGCTCGTGCGGCGCGTGGGCGGGCTCGCCGACACCGTCGAGGACGGCGTCACCGGCTTCGCCTTCGACCAGTTCGACGCCGGCTCGTTCGCGTGGGCGGTGCGTCGCGCGCTCGGCACCTTCCACGACACGCCCACCTGGCACCGGATGATGCTCGCCGCCATGGCGCGCGACTTCGACTGGGGGCGCAGCGAGGAGCGCTTCCGCGACCTCTATCGCGGGGTCCTCGCCGCGCGCTGAGCGCCACGCCACCATCCGTCGATCGCCATCGCCCGCGCCCGCACGCGCGGCGCGACGCGTCGCCTCCCTCCACGATTCCCGCCCCTCGCTGATGGATCTCGTCGTCCAGCTGCACTCGCACCTGCCGTGGGTCCTCGGGCACGGTGACTGGCCCCACGGCTCGGACTGGCTCTCCGAGGCCACGCTCGAGACCTACCTCCCGCTCATCGAGCAGCTCCGCACGCTCGGGGACGAAGGGGTGGCGGCGCCGGTGACGCTCGGCATCACGCCGATCCTCGCCAACCAGCTCGGGCACGCGAGCTTCCGCGGGATCCTCGAGAAGTACGCGGCCCAGCGCGCCGCCGCGCACGAGGAGCAGGCCGCGCTCTTCGAGCAGCGCGGCGAGACCGACCTCGCGTGGGTCGCCCGCTGGCACGGCCAGCAGCTCGAGCGGCTGCGCGCCCTCTGGACCGAGATCGACGGCGACATCCTCGGCGCCTTCAAGGGCTTCGCCGACGCGGGCCGGATCGAGCTCACGAGCTCCGCCGCCACGCACGCCTTCCTCCCGATGCTCGGCCGCGACGAGAGCATCCGCTTCCAGCTCCGCCTCGGCTTCGCCGAGCATCGTCGCATCTTCGGCGTGAACCCGGTGGGGTGCTGGCTCCCGGAATGCGCGTACCGCCCCGCCGGGTGGTGGGAGCCGCTCCATCACGCGCCGCACCGCGGCATGCGGCACGGCACCGAGCAGGACGTGCTCGACGCCGGCTTCCGCTACGTGACGCTCGACGCGCCGCTCGTTGCCGGTCGCGACAAGCGGCACCGGCGGCCACCGTATCGCGCGTACGGCATCCGCTCCGACGATGGCTCGGGCGCGCTGCGTGCGCTGGTGCGTGATCCGCGGACGGCGGCGCAGGTCTGGAGCGCCGACGGCGGCTATCCCGGCGATGGCGCCTACCTGGAGTTCCACAAGCAGCACTGGCCGGGCGGGCTCAAGCTCTGGCGCGTCACCGCCCGCAACGCCGATCTCGGCGACAAGCTCCCGTACTGGCCCGAGGTGGCCGAGGCGAAGGTGCGCGAGCACGCCGGGCACTTCGCGACGCTCCTCGGCGCGATCGCGCGCGAGCAGCATCCGTGGGGGACGACGCTCATCACCGCGCCGTTCGACACGGAGCTCTTCGGCCACTGGTGGTTCGAGGGGCCGCAGTTCCTCGGCCAGCTCTATCGCGAGCTGCGACACCATCCGCAGCTGCGCCCGACCACGGGGAGCTGGCACCTGATCGACAATCCCGACGCACCGGTGATCCCGGTCGATCCCGGGAGCTGGGGGGCGCACTCCGACTGGTCGACGTGGGTCGGCGCGCCGGTGGCGTACATGTGGCGTCGTCTCTGGCCGCTCGAGGATCGCTTCTGGCAGCTGGTGCCGCGTGCCCTGGGCGACGAGCGCGCGCACGTGGCGCTCGCGCAGGCGGCGCGCACCTTCGTGCTCGCGCAGTCGAGCGACTGGCCGTTCATCGTGACCATGGGGCAGGCCGCCGACTACGGCGCGCACCGCTTCCACTCGCACTGCGCCGACCTCGATCGCCTGCTCGACGCGCTCTCGACCGCCCTGGAGGCCGGCGGCTCGTTCGAGACCGCCAACGCGATCGCGGCCGAGCTGGCGACCCGCGACGATCCGTTCCCCGACGTGCTTCCGCACCTCGCCGCCGCCCTCGCGTGATCCCCGTCATCTTCGCCGCCCCGCGGCTCTCCGAGAACGCGTCGCGCATGGTCGAGGCGATCGCCTCGCTCCCCGAGGTGCGCCTGGGCGTGATCAGCACCGACTGGCCCGAGCACGCGCCGCCCGCCACGCGCGCCGCGATCGCGCAGCACTGGCGCGTGGACGACGTGCTCGACCGCGCGCAGCTCGCGCGCGCGGTGAAGGAGGTGGCGCGCCGCATCGGCGGCTGCGAGCGCCTCTTCGGCGCCTACGAGCAGCTGCAGGTGCCGCTGGCCGAGGTGCGCGAGGCGCTCGGCATCGACGGGTTGAGCAGCCATGCGGCGCGCAACTTCCGCGACAAGGCGCGCATGAAGGACGTGCTCCGCGCCGCCGGCCTGCCGTGCGCGCGCCATGCCGAGTGCACGAGCTGGGCGCAGGCGGTGCAGTTCGCGGAGCGCACCGGCTTCCCGCTCGTCCTCAAGCCGGTGGCGGGCGCCGGCGCGCAGGCGACCTATCGCGTCGACGACGGCGACGCGCTCACCCGCGCCCTCGAGCTCCTCGCGCCATCGCCGTCGGCGCCGGTGCAGGTGGAGGAGTTCATCACCGGCGACGAGCACTCGCTGGAGACGGTCTCGATCGGCGGCGTGCCGGTCTGGCATTCGCTCACGCACTACCACCCCACGCCGCTCGAGGTGCTGCGCAATCCGTGGATCCAGTGGGTGGTGGTGCTCCCGCGCGAGGTCGACGACCATCGCTACGACGACATCAAGCGCACGGGTGACGATGCCCTCGCCGCGCTCGGCATGGGGACGGGGGTGAGCCACATGGAGTGGTTCCGCCGCCGCGACGGTTCGCTCGCGATCGGCGAGGTGGGGGCGCGTCCGCCCGGCGCGCAGATCACCACGCTCGTGAGCCGCTCCACCGACACCGACTTCGTGCGCAGCTGGGCCGACGTGATGGTGAACGGCTCGTTCATCGTCCCCGAGCGCCGCTACGCCGTGGCCGCCGCCTACCTGCGCGGCCAGGGGAGCGGCGTGGTCCGCCACATCCACGGCATCGAGCAGGTGCACCAGGAGTTCGGCCACATGATCTGCGACGCCAGGCTGCCGCACCTGGGCCAGGGCCCCACCGGCAGCTACGAGGGCGACGGCTTCATCATCCTCCGCCACCCCGAGACCGCCGTCGTCGAGCATGCGGTGCGTCGCGTGGTGGAGCTGGTGAAGGTCGAACTCGGGTGATCGTCGCGCTTCGTGAACCGCCTGTGGTGTGGCCGGGACGTGCAGGGAACGGCAGGTCATGGGAGGAACGACGTGGAAGGTCCGACTGCAACGGCTCTGGACACGGCGGCGCCACGGCTGGACCGCGCACGGCTGGACCGCGCACGGCAACCGCGGCACGGCGTTCGTCCACGGTCGCATCGTCATCCCCATTCATCCGCCGGTTTCTCCTTCAGTCGTTCGTCAGCCGTGTGCCGTTCCGCCGTGCGCAGTCCCGCCGTGGCGCCGCCGTGTCCACGGCTGTTCGTACCGCAACGACCAAGGCCGTTCGCCCCGCAGCAAACATCGCCTGACGTCCTGATCTCCCCTGCAGTGCACTGACGTTCCCTGCCCGTCCACCAGCTGTTGCAGACGCCGTCAGCCAGTCGCGCGCTACGCACCGAACCCGCACCGAGTCCGCCGATGAACGTCCTGATGATCGCCCCCGGCTACCCGGACGAGATGCCGCTCTTCTGCCGGGCGCTGAGCGCGCACGGTGCCACCGTGCACGGGATCAGTGACGTCCCGCAGTCGCAGCTCCCGGCGCTCGCCAAGCACCACCTCTCGGCCTACCTGCAGACGCCGTCGCTGGCCGACGAGGATGCGGTCGTCGAGGCGGTGCGGCGCGCGTGGCGGCACATCCCGTTCGATCGCGTCGTCTGCCTCTGGGAGCCGGGCGTGGTGCTGGCGGCCAAGCTGCGCGTCGCGCTCGGCGTCGAGGGGCTGGCGGTCGAGGATGCGGTCTGTTTCCGCAACAAGGACCTCATGAAGGCGCGTGTCGCGGCGGCCGGCATCCGCTGCCCGCGCCACCGCGCGGCGACCACCGTCGCCGGCGTGATGGAGGCGGCGGAGTTCGTGGGCTATCCGTGCATCGTCAAGCCGATCGCGGGCGCGGGGTCGATGGACACCTTCCGCGCCGACGATGCCGCCGGGCTCGAGACGGCGCTGAAGAAGATGGCGCACATCGAGGAGGTGAACGTCGAGGAGTTCATCGACGGCGAGGAGTTCACGTACGACACCATCTGCGTGGACGACCGGATCCTCTACTTCAACATCGGCTTCTACCGCCCGCGCCCGCTCATCGCCCGCAGCACCGAGTGGATCTCGCCGCAGACGCTCTGCCTGCGCGACGTCGACAGCGAGTGGGTGCGCGGCGGCCGTGCGATGGGCGAGGCGGTGATCCCCGTCATGAAGCCCGGCACCGCCTTCACGCACATGGAGTGGTACCGCAAGTCGGACGGCGAGGTCGTCTTCGGCGAGATCGCGGCCCGCCCGCCCGGCGCGCGCACCGTCGACCTCATGAACTACGTCTCCGACATCGACCTCTTCATGGGCTACGCCGAGGCCGAGCTGACGGGCCGGTTCACGACGCCGGTGGAGCGGAAGTACACCGCGATCAACATCTTCAAGCGGGCGCAGGGCCAGGGGCGCATCCACTCCATCCGCGGCCTCGACCACCTGGGCGAGCGCTACGGCGAGCACATCGTGCACGTCGACCTGCTCCCGGTGGGGGCGACGCGCCGCGACTGGATCCTGACGCTGATCTCCGACGGCTACGTGACGGTGCGCCACCCCGACTTCGACGAGGCCTGCCGCATCGCCGACGCCGTCGGCACCGATCTCCAGCTCTACGCGGGCTGACCGGGCGCGCATGCCGTATCGCCAGCGCCGCGGATCGCGGCGGCACCGCGCGCACGCCTCGGGCGGCACGCTCCACTACCTCGAGGGGATCCCGGGGCCGCAGGGCGACGGCACGCCGCGTCGCGTGATCGTCGCGCTCCCCGCGGGGCACGGCGAGACGACGGCGCGCTGGCCGGTGGTCTACATGCACGACGGGCAGAACCTCTTCGACGACGCGACGAGCTTCGCCGGCTCGTGGCGCCTCGGCGAGAGCCTGGCGAGCGCGTCGCGCCTCGGCGCGCAGGCGATCGTGGTCGGCGTCTGGAATGGCGCCGAGCGGCGGCTGCACGAGTACGGGCCGTTCGAGGATCCGCAGGTCGGCGGCGGCGGCGCGCGCGAGTACCTCGACTGGCTCTGCGACGTGCTGCGTCCGATCATCGACGCGCGCTTCCGCACGGTCCGCGACCGGCTGCACACCGGGATCGCGGGATCGAGCATGGGCGGGCTCGTCTCGCTCTACGCCCTCTTCGAGCGCCCCGACGTCTTCGGCTTCGCGGGGGTGATGAGCCCCAGCCTCTGGTTCGCGCGCGCCGCGATCTTCGACTATGTCGAGCGGCAGCCGTGGGTCGATGCGCGGATCTATCTCGACATCGGCGGGCGCGAGGGGGAGCGGATGGTCGCCAACGCGCGCCGGATGCGCGACCTGCTGGTGGCCAAGGGCTACCTGCCGGGCGAGCGGCTGCGCTGGATGGAGGACGCGACGGCGGTGCACCACGAGGCGGCGTGGGGGCGACGCTTCCGCAAGGCGCTGCCGGCGCTGCTCGCCGTCCCCGGCCATGGCGACGGGCGGCAGCCGTGGCATGCGTTCGGGGCGCCGCATGCGCAGGGGATGAACGGGTGACCCGGGCTCGGAGCCACGCAACACGTCCGGCTCCGAGCCCCGCAACACTTCCGGCTCCGAGCCGGCGAGGGGGATGATGCACCACGAGTACCACCACTGGCACAGCCCCGCCCTCGGCGGGACGCACATGCGCATCCACGTGTGGGGACATGGCGGCGCGCGCCTGCTCGTCTTCCCCACCTCCATGGGCGACCACCGCGAGTGGCCCGACCGGCGCATGACGTCGGTGCTCCGCGACCATCTCGACCGCGGCTGGCTCCAGCTGTGGTCCGTGGACACGGTCAACGACACGAGCTGGTACGACAAGCGCCGGCACCCGCACGACCGCGCGCTGCGGCAGCTGCAGTACGACGCCTACCTGCGCGACGAGGTGCTGCCGCTCATGAACGCGCGCAACGGGAATCGCTTCACCATCGCCACCGGGGCGAGCTTCGGCGCCTACCACGCGATGGTCTTCGGGCTCCGCCACCCCGACCTCGTGCAGCGCATCATCGGCATGAGCGGGCTCTATGACATGACCGACTGGCTGGGTGGCGTCACGAGCTGGGCGACGCACGCCGTGAACCCCGCCGCCTTCATGCGCCACGAGCACGACCCGGGGCGCCTCGCCGCCTTCCGGCGCCAGGACATCATCATGGCCATCGGGCGACACGACCCCTTCCTCCAGGAGAACCGCGACTTCTCCGCGCTCCTCTGGAGCAAGGGGATCGGCAACGCGCTCCGCGAGTGGGACGGCCACGCGCACGACTGGCCCTGGTGGGAGCGCATGATCCGCCTGTACGTGGGCGGGCACGACTGACGACTATTCGGCGACGGCGACGACGCCCGCCATCGACCCGGTGCCCGCAGACCGCGGACGCCTCCCCACCCAGCCGAGTCAATTCCCCATGTCCACCTCCCCGAAGCGCGTCGGCCTCGTCGTGGGCCGCGAGTGGTCCTTCCCGCCCGCCTTCCTCGCCGAGGTGAACAGGCGCGACGCGGGGGTGGTGGCCGAGTTCGCGACCTTCGGCGGCGAGCGCATGGACGACGCGCCGCGCTACGACGTCCTCGTGGACCGCATCAGCCACGAAGTCCCGTTCTACCGCACGGTGCTCAAGAAGGCGGTGGCCGACGGGACGACGGTGATCAACAATCCGTTCATGTGGAGCGCCGACGACAAGTTCTTCGGCGCCACGCTGATCACGAAGCTCGGCGTCGTGAGCCCGAAGACGGTGGTGCTCCCGAACAAGGAGTACATCCCCGGCATCGTCCCCACGGAGAGCCTGCGCAACCTGCAGTACCCGCTCGACTGGGACGCGATCATCGCCCACGTCGGGATGCCGTGCATCCTCAAGGACGCGCACGGCGGCGGGTGGAAGGAGGTCTACGTCTGCCGGTCGCGCGAGGAGCTGCTCGAGGCCTACGACCAGTCGGGGCTCCTCACCATGATCGTGCAGGAGTTCATCGAGTGGGATGCCTTCGTGCGCTGCCTCTGCCTGGGGCAGGAGGAGATCCTCCCGATCAAGTACGATCCGAAGCAGCGGCGCTACCTCGTCGAGCACGACCACCTCGGCCCCGCGCTCGGCGCGCGCGTGGTGCAGGATGCGCGGACGATCGTGAAGGCCTTCGGCTACGACATGAACTCGATCGAGTTCGCGATCAAGGACGGCGTGCCGTACGCGATCGACTTCATGAACCCGGCCCCCGACTTCGACATCAACTCGCTCACGCCCGACTACTTCAAGTGGGCCGTGGAGCACATGGCCGACCTGGTGATCCGGCTGGCG
>JALOPO010000485.1 GCA_025453855.1 Gemmatimonadaceae bacterium | reverse complement strand
GAGCAGCGACACGTCGATCCCGTACGCCGCCGCGCGCGCCAGCGCCGCGTCACGTTCCTCGCGTGACATCGGAGGCTCGGGGCCGGGCCGCGGCTCGTCGGACATGCTCCGAATCTACCTGCACGCCCGTGTCGCGGACGCTCCCGCGCGCCGACTCAGCGCCCGCCCACCCGCCCGAGCGCCGCGCGGATCAGCGCCGCCGTGCCCTCGCTCCCCGCGCCCGCGTCGAGCGCCGCGCGCACCGCCTGCTCGGCTTCGCCCATCGAGTAGCCGAGCTGCACCAGCGCACGCACCGCGTCCTCCGCGCCGGCCCCGCGCGGCCCGGCACCGGCGAGCGAGGCGCCGCCGCCCAGCTGCAGGTCGTCGAGCTTGTCGGCGAGGTCGAGGATCAGCTGGTCGGCCTTCTTCTTCCCGAGGCCGCGGATCCCCTGCAGCGTGGCCGCATCCTTCTCGCGGATGGCACGCACCAGCCGCTCGGCGGTGAGCGCGCTGAGCATGTTGAGCGCGAGCTGCGGCCCGAAACCCTTGGCCACCAGCAGTCGCTGGAAGACGCGCCGCTCGTGTGCGGTGGCGAAGCCGAAGAGCTGCCACCCGTCTTCCTTGACCACGAGGTGCGTGTGCAGCGTGACGCGCTCCTGCTCGCGTGGGAGCGACTCGTAGGTGCCGAGCGGGATCGCCACCGTGTAGCCCGTGCCGCCGTCGGTGAGGAGCTCGACGTGATCGAGCTCGCGCGTGAGGAGCGTGCCGGTGAGCAGCGAGATCATCTGGTCCGGAGCAGGCGGTGTGCGGCGTGCGTGCGTCGCGCGGTGCGAGGCGTCGCGCGCCCCGTCACCGGCCGACGGCCCGCGCGATGAGCGCGTCGGTGCGGGCGCGCAGGAGGCAGGTGAGCGCGATCGCCACGCCGTCGGCGGCGTCGGCCGGGGCGGGCGGCGCGGCGAGGCGGAGGAGGCGCGTGACCATGAAGGCGACCTGCTCCTTGGTCGCGCCCCCGGTGCCGGTGATCGCCTTCTTCACGTCGGCGGGCGGATACTCGCGGATCGGCACGCCGCCCCGCTGCGCGGCGAGGAGGAGCGCGGCGCGGGCGTGGGCGAGCGTGACCATGCTGCGCACGTTCTTGCCGAGGAAGACCTGCTCGATCGCGACGAGCTCGGGGCGGTGCCGGGCCACCAGCTCGCTGGCCGCCTCGAAGAGCTGGTCGAGACGTGCCGGAAAGGGATCGTCGGCGCTGGTGCGCACGACGCCGCACTCGACCAGCGTGGGCGTGCCGCGCACGTCGGTGCGCACCACGCCGTAGCCCGTGACCGCGGTGCCCGGATCGATGCCGAGGACGAGCATCGGCGTCACCCGCACGCGGGGCGCGCGGCGCCGCCCGGGCGGGCAGCGGCGCGCGTGGACGCACCAACGGAACGGCGGCGGTGCGTCTCGCTCACGCGCCGGCCAGCGCGTCCTCGGCGATGTCGAAGTTCCCTTCGACCTTCTGCACGTCGTCCAGGTCCTCGAGCGCCTCGAGCAGCTTGACGAGCTTGAGCGCGTCGTCGCCCTCCACGCGCACGGTCGACATCGGGATCCACTCCAGCGCGGCGTTCTCCACCTGCAGCCCCTTGTCGACGAGCGCCTGGCGCACCGCGTGGAGCTCGGTGGGCTCGGTGCTCACCACGAACTGCTCGTCCTCGCGCGCGAAGTCGCTCGCCCCGGCCTCGAGCGCGACCTCCATCATCGCGTCCTCGTCGCCCGCCGCCGGCAGGTAGATGCGCCCCTGCCGGTTGAAGAGGTACGAGACCGAGTTGCTCGTCCCCAGGTTGCCGCCGCCGCGCGAGAGCTTGGCGCGCACGTCGGCGACGGTGCGCGTGGGGTTGTCGGTGAGCGCCTGGATCATGAGCGCCACGCCGCCCGGGCCGTACGCCTCGTAGAGCGCCTCCTGGTAGTCGACGCCCTCCAGTTCGCCCGTCCCCTTCTTGATCGCGCGCTCGATGTTCTCCTTGGGCATCGACGACGCGCGGGCGTTGTCGATCGCCGTGCGGAGGCGCGCGTTCCCGGTCGGGTCACCGCCGCCGAACTTGGCGGCGACGGTGATCTCGCGGATGAGCTTCGTGAAGAGCGCGCCGCGCTTGGCGTCGGTCGCCGCCTTGTAGTGCTTGATCTGCTTCCACTTGCTGTGGCCTGCCATGGCCCCGGGCTCCTGCGCGATCGGGTGAATGAACGGCGGGCAATCTACAGCAGCGGCCCGGAGCCGGCGCATGCTCGCATGTGCGCCGCACGGTCAGGCGAGGTCCTCGACGCGCCCCGCGGCCGGTTCGATGTAGAGGTCCGCATGCGCGCGGCGTGCGCTGCGATGCTTGAGCGCGTGCACCTCGAAGGCGCCCGCCACGTCGGGGGCATCGTCGTAGAGCGCCTCGCGATAGACGGCGAGCACCACGTCGGCGACAGCGGCGACGGCACCGAGCGCGCCGAAATCCGCGAGGGCCGGGCGAGGCGGCGGCACGTAGGCGCTCTGCACCGTCATGGGGGCGGTGACGAGCACCGCGCAGTCGCGCGCGACCGCGGCCCGCTTG
>JALOPO010000484.1 GCA_025453855.1 Gemmatimonadaceae bacterium | reverse complement strand
GGGCGACGGCGGCCTGGGGCTCGGGCTCTACATCGTGCGCGAGCTGGTGGAGGCGCACGGCGGCCGGGTGTGGGCCACGTCGGGCGACGACGGCGTGGAGTTCACGATGGCGCTCCCGCGGCATGCCGCCGCGCGCGGGCACGCCTTCCGCGACGCGGGGCACGCGCGGGGCGCGGGCGCCGTCGGCGTGCCCGGACAGTTCGACGTCGGATCGTCGGACGGCGCCACGCCGGCACGCGTCGCCGTGCTCCCGTCGTGGGCGAACCGCGTGCGCGATCCGCGCATCGCCGCGCTCCTCGCGCGCTGGTGCGAGCTGGCGACCACGCACCCGCTCCCGCCGCTGGCCGCGCTGCGCGGCAACGGGGTCCGCGGCTGGGCGCACGAGATGTGCGTGGTACGCGTCGAGCCGCTCGACGTGCCGGCCGGCGACGTGCCCGACGACACGCAGCGCGGCCCGCGGGTGGTGCTCATGTGGGAGGAGGTCGGCGTGGCGCTCGAGGCGCGGCTCGGTCATCCGTTGACCGGGCGCGTGGTGGTCCCGCACGAACTGGCGGCCGACGATCCGCTGGCCGAGTGGGTGGAGGACTACGTGGAGGCGCTCGCGCGTCGGCGTCCCGCGTATCGCTACATCCGCCTGGGTGCGTCGACGATGCCGTCGGCGGCCGCGGAGATGACGACCGGATCACCGCCGGGGCTGCTGGAACGGATCGTGCTTCCGTGCGCCGTGGACGAGTCGGACGGCGTCACCCACCTCCTCTCGCTCGTGCGCTTCACCGCGCTCGAGACGGCCGATGCGCGTCGCTTCGGCGAGATCGATGCGGATGCCTATCCCTGACGACGCGCCGTCACCCACGACCGCCCCCGTGCCCGGTGCCCCGGCAGTGAGCTTCGACGACACGGACCTTGGCGCGCGCCTCGACGCGCTGCTCTCGCTCCCCTCGGCCACAGGGAGCGCGCTCGATGCGCTGCCCTTCGGCGTGATCCGCGTGGATGCCGCCGGTCGCGTGGCGTACTACAGCGCGACCGAGTCGCGGCAGTCGGGGTTGCGTGCGCACAACGCGGTGGGGCTCGACTTCTTCGCGCAGCTGGCGCCGTGCATGAACACGCCGCGCGTGCGTGGCCGGATCGTGGAGGCGGCGCAGCGCGGCGCGGTGGACATCGAGGTGGGGCACACGGGCGACTTCGCGGATCCCGATCGGTTCCTGCGGGTGCGGGTGGTGAGTGCCGGCGGGGGCGGGTACTGGCACTGTCATCTGCGGGAGTAGCCGGCGAGACCGCGAGCCGCGCGCGTGCTGCGCCGACACCGACGCCTACGGCGCCCCTGCCGAAGGCGTACGCGCGAAGATCTTCGCGAGAACCGCTGACGTCACCCTCGGGACCAGCTCATCCGGGGAGTTGGCAGACCAGGTCATCGTCGAACTCTGGGCCCGGTGAGTGGCGGTGGCGACCAGTGTGCCCGTTTGCGCGTCGTAGAGCTCCGCGGAGAGCGCCGCCACGTCGGGCCTGCCGGACCAGGCGGTGATGTTGTCCTCCCACTCGGTGAATGTGCACTTGAGGACGTAGCGCCATCCCAAACGCTTCGCTTCCTCAAGCGCGTCCTCGAGCGTCTTGGCTTGACTAATTCGCGGGAGACCGCCGTCGGCAACGAGCGAATCGCGCAATGCAATCGTCATCGCATTGCCTGAACCTGCCGCGACTCCCTCCTTCCGTTCGACGCCATCGGGCACGGGCATGAGGAGGATCTTGACGCTTCGAACTCCGGCTGGGGCGAGTTCGGGCGCCAGAACGCCACCGGTGGTACGGCCACTAGCGCACGCGCCAGCGATCATCGCGGCACACGCGACACGAAGCACCTTGCTGTTCATCGGAGGGTCTCTTTCATTTTCGCCGCGATCTGGTCGGGCGCTGCAACGCACCCAACAGCTCCCGCCTCATGGCGAGCTCATGCATCCTCAAGGTACTCGAGCTCGCCGTAAGTGCTAGACGGAGGTTCCAAGGCCAAGCTTCGCCGCCGAAATTGCTAAATCGTCAACACATGCGCGCATGGCTCCATGCCTTACCTGCGCATGCCATTGAGTGTGTTGTAGGGCACGGACAACTCCTGAGTATTCCGGCCAGCCACTCAATTGTCGCACTGCTCACCGCGCCGCGCTGGTCGCCGGCGATGCATTCCCCACAGCGTCGATCGCCCGCACCGCTCGATCCCGCTGCGCCACTGCACCGCGTACCAGCGCACGTCCGCATCCGACGCCGCGCTCCAGCGCAGCCGCGTCCCGTTCGCCTCGATCGCGAGCGTCGCCGGTGCAGCGGGCGCCGCCGCATCGAGCCACGGCATCGCCGGCATCCACGCCGCGTCGCGCCACGCGCCGCCACCGAGCGAGTCGGCCAGGCCGCCGCGATTGAGGCGCACGGCGGTGGCGTTGTAGAGGAGCACGCCGCCGCTGCTCGTCGCCGGATCGCTCCAGCCGCTCCGCGCGCGCACCGCCGCCACCTGCGCCGGGATCTCGGCGGGTGCGTACGGGTTCGCGCTGTTGTCGCTCACGCGATAGGCCGCGAGGCCGGGCCACACGTGACGCCGCGCCACCGACTGCGAGCGCCACCAGTCGAGGAGCGCGCCGAACGGCTGCCCCGTGCTCGCCAGCGACCAGTAGAGCTGCGGCGCGAGGTAGTCCACCCACCCCTGCTGCAGCCAGCGGCGCGAGTCGGCGAAGCACTCGGTGAAGTAGTCGAGCCCCGTCACCCCCGACGGATTGCCGGGGCGCCAGATCCCGAACGGCGAGATGCCGATCACGAGCGTCGGTCGCGCCACGTGCAGCTCGGTGTAGAGCCGCTCGATGAAGCGATCGATGTTGCGGCGTCGCCAGTCGGCGCGCGAGAGCGGCGACGCGCCGGCGGTGGCGAGATAGCGCGTCCAGGCCGCGCTGTCGGGGAAGAGCGCCGTGTTCGGCCAGCTCGCCGACGGATACGGATAGAAGAAGTCGTCGAGGTGCAGGCCGTCGACGGCATAGCGCGAGACGATGTCGCGCGCGACCGCGAGCACGTGGTCCTGCACCGCCTCCTCGCCCGGGTCGAACCAGCGCTGCGTGCCGACCACCGGGGCGAGCTCGGGGCGCCGCCGCGCGAAGTGGAGCGGCGCGAGGGTCGCGAGCGTGGTGTCGCTCGCGGCGCGGAACGGGTTGATCCACGCGTGCAGCTGCAGCCCGCGCGCATGGGCCTCGGTCACCGCGAAGGCGAGCGGATCCCAGCCGGGATCGCGGCCGGCGGCGCCGGTGAGCACCCGGCTCCACGGCTCGAGCGTGGAGGGATAGAGTGCGTCGCCCGTGCTCCGCACCTGCAGCACGACGGCGTTCATGCGCAGCGCCGCCGCGCGATCGAGCAGCGCCCGCAGCTCGCCCTGCTGCTCCGCGACGCCGAGCGTGCTGCGGCTCGGCCAGTCGATGTTGAAGACCGTCGCGATCCAGGGTGGCGGCGGTGGCGCGGTGCCGTCGCTGCCGGAACAGGCGGCGCATACGGCGAGCGTGGCGCCAGCGGCGACGCCACGGAGACGGCGGACTGCGGACATCGTGGCCCTCGTGCGCCCCCGCCCGCCGACGCACGGTCACCGGCGGGCGGGAACGCGATCAGCGACTCACCGCGACCCGGTGCGACGCCGACGCACCACGCCGAGTGCCGCGAGGCCGGTGGCGACGAGCACGTACGTGGACGGTTCGGGGATCACGTTCTGCGGCGCGGCGAGCCAGCTCGCGACGTTCTGGCCGAAGCGGGCGTTGTCGGTGGTCGCCCAGTTCGCGTTCGCGAACGCGTTGTAGTCGAAGAAGGCGAACAGGTTCTGCTGCGCCCCGAAGAGCACGCCGACCGCCGGCGAGAAGAGCGCCGTCCCGCCGGTCACCGGCCCTGCGCCCACGGTGGTGACGGTGGTCACGCCGGTGATGAGCGGATGCGTGCCGACGGCGCTGATCGGCCCCTGGATGGTCGCGCCCTGCGTGCCGCCGAAGAGCGTGAGCAGCGAGTTGTTCCATCCCGGCCAGCCGTTGTTCTCACCGAGGAAGAAGACGCGGCGTCCGCTGCCGATGAAGGCGAGGAGCTGCGCCTGTTCGGCCGCGCTCATCCCGCCACCGGCGCCGAGTGCACCGAGGTCGAGGAAGAGCGCGCTGGCGTCCGCGAGATCGGCGGGGTTCGCGATGCTGGCGACGTTGGTGATGTTGGCCGCACCGCCGAAGGCGGTGGTGATCGCCCCCTGCATGTTGCTGAACCCGGCGGACCCCCACGTCAGACTGGTCCCGGGGTTGCGACGCACCAGCCGCTGCGCGTCGAGGGAGGGAGCGATGGCGATGGCGGCGAGCGCCAGCGCCGCGAGCGCGCGGGC
>JALOPO010000483.1 GCA_025453855.1 Gemmatimonadaceae bacterium | reverse complement strand
CGGGGCGACGTCGTCGGCGGCGAACCCGGCCACGGCGTCGCGGAACATGAGCTCCTCGTCGCCGAACTGGGTGAGGGCGGGGCGGGGGGTGGTGATGGTATCCGACATGGCCGGGCTCTGCGTGAAGGCTGGTCGAGGCGCGCCGCCGGCGCGCGCAGGAAGCACGCAAGATAGGGCTGCGTGGGTACGCGCTGCCCGGCCACACAGCGCGTGGCTCCGCACGGGTCACGGCCGATGCCTCTACATTCCCGCGCCAGCAACGTCCTCCCGACCCGACCGACCGTCACCCCATGTCGACTGACTCCCTGCGGCGCGGCATCATCCTCGCTGGCGGCTCCGGAACGCGCCTGTATCCCGTCACGCACGTCGTCAGCAAGCAGCTGCTCCCGGTCTACGACAAGCCGATGATCTACTACCCGCTGAGCACGCTGATGCTGGCGGGGATCCGGGAGGTGCTGGTCATCACCACGCCGCACGACGCGCCGCTCTTCGCCCGCCTCCTCGGCGACGGGACGCAGTGGGGCATGACCATCGAGTACGCGGTGCAGCCGGAGCCGGGCGGGCTCGCCCAGGCCTATCTCATCGGGCGCGACTTCGTGCGCGCACGGCCGTCATGCCTCGTGCTCGGCGACAACATCTTTCACGGACAGAACCTCTTCGCCACGCTGCGCGAGGCCGACGCGCGACGCGAAGGAGCGACCGTCTTCGCCTACCGCGTCAGTGATCCTCGTGCCTATGGCGTCGTGGCCTTCGACGAGCATGGGCGTGCGTCGAGCATCGAGGAGAAGCCGGCCGAGCCGAAGTCCAACTATGCCGTCACGGGCCTCTACTTCTACGATGGTCGCGCGAGCGAGATCGCGAGCACCCTCCGGCCGTCGGCGCGTGGCGAACTGGAGATCACCGACCTCAATCGAGCGTACCTCGATGAGGGTTCGCTGCACGTGAGCGTGTTCGGTCGCGGCACCGCCTGGCTCGATACGGGGTCGCACGAGACGTTGCTCCAGGCCGGGCAGTTCATCGAGACGATCGAGGCTCGCCAGGGGCTCAAGGTCGCGTCGCCCGAGGAGATCGCCTGGCGCCTCGGCTGGATCGACGCTGCCGCGGTGGAGCGGCTGGCACGGCCGCTCGGGAAGAATGCCTACGGGCGCTACCTCCTGGACATGATCGCCGAAGGCCCAGTCGCGTGAACGTCACTGCGCTCGAAATCCCCGAACTCCTGCTCTTCGAGCCTCGCATCTACCATGACGCGCGGGGCTTCTTCGTGGAGACGTGGAAGGCACGGTCGATGGGCGGCGTGGCTGACCTGCCCGAATTCGTGCAGGACAACCACAGCCGCTCCGTACGCGGCACGCTGCGCGGTCTGCACTACCAGCTCCGCCACGCGCAGGGGAAGCTCGTGCGGTGTGCCCGCGGTGCCGTGTGGTGCGCCGCCGTCGACATGCGACGTGGCTCCGCCACGTTCGGGCGGCACGCCGGGTCCCGCCCGGCTTCGCGCACGGCTTCCTCGTGCTGTCCGACGTCGCGGATGTCGTGTACAAGGTGACCGACCGGTACGACCCGGCGAGTGAGCGCGCCATGCGATGGGACTCGCCGACACTCGGCATCGCCTGGCCGCTCGGCGACATCGGCGCCCCGATCCTGTCGTCACGCGACGCAGCGGCGCCTGCTTTCGATCGGGCGGAACCCTATCCGTGACCCGCGTCGTCGTCACGGGGGCCGGCGGACAGCTTGGCCACGCGTTGCTCGCCACGGCGCCGCCGACGTGCCACGTGATCGGCCTGGATCGGGCTGCGATGGACATCGCCGACGAGTCGAGCGTCCTCGCCGTCATCCGTGCCCACCAGCCCGACATCATCGTCAACGCGGCGGCATTCACCGCCGTGGACGACGCCGAGTCGCGGCCCGAGGACGCGCACCGCGCGAACGCCGACGGGCCGGCCATACTCGCGCGTGCCGCCCGCGAGTGCGGCGCGCGCATCGTGCACGTCTCGACCGACTACGTGTTCGATGGTCGCGCCGGACGCGCCTACCGACCGGACGACGCCGCACATCCACTCAACGTCTACGGGCAGTCCAAGCGCGCCGGCGAGCTGGCGGTGCTGCAACATGGTGGTGCCGCCGCGACCGTGGTGCGCACGTCATGGCTGTACGGACGCACCGGGCGCAACTTCGTCCGTACCATGCTGCGCCGCCTGCGCGAGCCGGGCGCAGTGCGTGTCGTGGCCGACCAGATCGCTGCGCCCACCCGCGTGGACACGTTTGCCGACGCGGTGTGGGCGATCACGCGGACGCCGTCGGTTCATGGTATCGTCCACTGGTGCGACGCGGGCGTCGCCTCGTGGTACGATCTCGCGGTGGCGGTCTCGGAGGAGGCGCGCGCCGTCGGGCTTCTCGATGCATCCGCCGACGTAGGTCCAGTGCCGTCGAGCGCCTACCCCACACGCGCCACGCGTCCGGCATTCAGTCTCCTCGATGTCGGCGACCTCCCCGGTCGCCTCGACGTGACCCGCCTGCACTGGCGCACGTCGCTGCGTGCCATGCTCCAGTCCATGCCTCATGCCTGACCTCCTCGTCACCGGCGGCGCCGGCTTCATCGGCGCCAACTTCGTCCACTACTGGCTGCGCGAGCACCACGCGTCACGGGTCGTCGTGCTCGACGCGCTCACGTATGCAGGCAACCTCGCGAACCTGGACGCCGTCCGCGGCGATGCGCGCTTCACCTTCGTGCACGGCGACATCTGCACCGAGGGGCTGGCCGCAGGGCTCCTGCGCGACCACGCGCTCGACACCATTGTGCACTTCGCCGCCGAGTCGCACGTCGATCGCTCGATCCTTGGGCCCGATGCCTTCCTGCGGGCCAACATCACGGGAACCCACGAGTTGCTGAAGGCCGCGCGGCAGGTCTGGCTCGACGAAGGGCGCATGCCAGTGGAACGGGTGCGTTTCCACCATGTGTCGACCGACGAGGTGTACGGGTCGCTCGGCTTCGACGACCCGCCATTCACGGAGACCACGCCCTACGCACCGAACTCCCCGTATTCGGCATCGAAGGCCGCGTCGGACCACCTGGTGCGCGCCTATCATCACACCTACGGGCTGCCCGTCACCACGAGCAACTGCTCGAACAACTACGGCCCCTGGCACTTCCCCGAGAAGCTGATCCCGCTGCTCATCGTCAACGTGCTCGACGGGCGCACGATCCCCGTCTACGGCGATGGCCGCAACGTGCGCGACTGGCTCTACGTGGAGGACCACGCACGCGCCATCGACGCCATCCTCGGGCGTGGGCGCGTCGGCGAGGTGTACAACGTGGGCGGTCGTGCCGAAGCCGCCAACATCGACATCGTCCGCCGCGTCTGTGCGCTCGTCGACGACCGGCTGCGTGCCGACGCCGCCCTGCGGGCGCGCTTTCCGCAGTCGCCGGCGGCGACCGGCGGCGACGCGACCTCGCTCATCACCTTCGTCGCCGACCGGCCGGGCCATGACCGCCGCTATGCCATCGCCCCCGACAAGCTGGCTGCCGAGACGGGATGGGCACCGCGTGAGACGCTCGCCACCGGCCTCGCCCGCACCGTCGACTGGTATCTCGCGCAGGAGCCGTGGTGGCGAGGCATCATGGACGGCAGCTATCGCGACTGGATCACCACCCATTACGCGACGCGCGAACGCGTGGGGTGAGGCCGGAGAGGCGCTTGTCATATAAAGATAGCTTTATATGTTGAACCCATGGCCGCGCCCGCCCGACCGCTGCTCGAACTCGAGGACAGCTCCGCCCCGGAGTCCTTCACCGGACTCCTCGAGGCGCTCCGCGCCGCGGCCGAGCCCACCCGGCTCCGCCTCCTCGCCATC
>JALOPO010000482.1 GCA_025453855.1 Gemmatimonadaceae bacterium | reverse complement strand
GTCGGCCGGCTCGCTCGAGCGCTGCCGCACGCCGCGCAGCACCGCCTCCACCGCGCTCAGCGGCGCCTCGGCCTGCTCCTGCACGTCGACCACCCAGCCGCCGCGCTCCGGGCCCTTGATCACCTGCCGGTAGCTGGCGGTGATGATGCGGGCGCGCGGTTCGACGATCGCGTCGGGCGGAGTGACGGCAGCGGCCGACGCGATGTCGAGCGCCTCGTCCGCGACCGGCGCCTCGACCTCCGGGGCCACCGGTGCATCGACATCCGGGGCCACACCCTCGGCCGCGGCGATCGTGAGGGCATCGCCATCGACCGGTGCATCGAGCTCGCCCGGCTCCTCGAGCGCGGCGGCGATCGCCATCGCATCGCCGTCGACCGCCATGCCGAGGTCGGGCGCCGACGCGTACTCGTCGTCGACCAGGAGCGTCCCGGCGGGCGATGCGTCATCGCTGGCGACGATCGTGAGCGGCGGCACGGTGTCGGCGTCCTGTCCGGCCGCCACGGCAGGCGCGATCGCGTCCGCGGCCAGCGTGTCGCCGCTCGTGCCATCGGGCGCCGCGTGCAGCACCGCGAGCACCGCCACGCCCGTCTCGAGCGTCCCGCGCCGGATGGGCGGGAAGAGGTGGCACTCGGCGACCTGCATCGCATCGACGCGCTCGAGCACGGCGCGCAGGAAGCGCTCCTGGGTCTCCGTCAACGTCCCGTTCCTCCCGGCGTGCCGGCACGCCGTGTCTCGAGCTCGCGCTCGACGAAGAGCCGCAGGATGTGCATGAAGTCCTGCGCATTGGTGACGACGCCGAACGCCTGGTGCGTCCCGCGGTCCTTGAGCTTGCTGACCACGAACTCGCTCGAGTCCACGCAGATGGTGGGAAGCTCGCGGAGCTCGGTCTCGCTGTCCATGATGAAGGCCGGGAGCATGTTCCCGGTGGCGATGGCGTGGAGCGCCGTGGCGACGAGGATCGCCATCGTCGCCCGCACCGTGTGCTCGCGCATCCGGTCCTGCGCCTCGAGCATGTCGGTGACGACGTCGGGGAGCGGGCCATCGTCACGGATGGAGCCGGTGAGCACGAACGGCACCTTGCACGCGACGAGCGCGTGCATGATGCCGTCGGTGATGATCCCCTGCTCCACCGCGGCGTGGATCGACCCCGCGCGACGGACGCGGTTGATGGCGCGCACGTGGAGCGCGTGACCGCCCTGCGTCGGCACGCCGCGCTCGCTCATGCCGAGCGTGGTGCCGTAGATGGCCGCCTCGATGTCGTGCGCGGCGACGGCGTTGCCGGCGAGCAGCGCTCCGACGAAGCCGTTACGAACGAACCACTGCATGTCGCGCCGGGCACGACTGTGCACGAGCGCCGGCCCCGTCACCCAGACGGGATAGCCGCCGCGCTCGCGCTCGTCGACGAGGAGCCGCGCCATGACCTGGTAGTCGATCGGCTTCTCGCGGCTCACGTCGCTGGACATGAACTGGAACTCGTCGCCCCCACTGTCGTCGCGGAAGGCGCGCGCGTGCACGAGCAGCCCCTCGCTCCCGTCCTCCGCGTGGCCGATGGCGACGGGCTGGCCGGCGCGCACGCGTCGCCCCTCGCGGATCCAGAGCTCCCCGTGCTCGTCGCGCACGATCGCGCCATCCATGCGCGGCTCGCGCGGAAGGCGCCAGCGGCCGCCCACCTTCACGAAGGTGGGGAGGTTGGTGGTCGGGAAGTACGCGTCGGGGAGCACGCCGTCGGCGGGCGCGGCCTCGAAGGCGGCGTCCGGAGCCCCTGCCAGTCGGGGGGCCGAGAAGTCGGGCGGCGTGTAGAAAGCCACACCCGAATTTGCCGGGACGCACGAGGGGAAGCAACGCCTCGGCCGAGGTCGACGGCGCGGCGCAAATGTCGGTGGCGCCGCTACTTGCCCGGATTCGCGTCGGCCGACCAGCGGGCCAGCGCAGCGCGGAGCCACGAGGGCGCGAGCCCGATGGGTGGCTGCGGCTCCTCCTGCACGGCGGCGCGCCGCTCCATCTCGGCGAGCGGCGGGACGTCGCAGGCGGCGCGCTCGGCGTCGGTGGTCGTCGGGTCCACCGGCCAGAGGCGCCACGCCGTCCCGTCCGGCACGATCTGCGTGCCGAAGCGCTGGGGTTCGCCGGCATACATGCACGCACGGTCGAACGCCGCAGCCGAGAGCCAGCGCCCCTCGTCCACGCCACCGAGCGCGGCACGGCGGGCGAGTTCGTGCGCGAGGCGCGCCTCGGCCACCGTGTCACCGTGGTTCATGAGCCAGGCGACGTGGTAGCGGTCGCGGGCGGTGGCGCCGGTCGGAGTGGCATCGAGTGCACGAAGGCGCGCGAAGGCCGCGCGACGACGGGCGGCGTCGGCGGCGCGGAGCTCGGCGTAGGCCGGCGAGTCGACCGCGGGCACCGCGGCGTGCGCGCGGCGATCGTCGTCGTACAGCGAGGCGAGGAGCGGATCGTCGGGCATGGCGCTCACATCAACGTCACCGGATCCCGATCGTACGCCAGTCGCAGCTCGGCCGGGGCCGTGCTCGACGAGATAGCGGCCGACGCGCCCCAGCGCCCTGGCGTCGGCGCTCTTGAGCAGGAAGCGCCAGCGCCAGCGCGTCTTGATGCGCTCGATCGGGCTCGGCGCGGCCCCAATCACGTCCACGAGCCCAGGTGTCTTCGCCGCCACGAGGCGACGCGTCCAGTCGGCGAGCGCGCGCGCGGCCTCGCTCACCACCTGCTCGTCGGTGCCGCTCACGATCACGTTCGCGGCGTGCACGAGCGGCGGGTAGGCGGGAGCGCCACGTCCCTTGAGCTCGAGCGCGGCGAAGCGATGGTAGTCGTGCGTCACCGCGCAGGTCACCGCGTGGTGCTGCGGCTCGCGCGTCTGGATGAAGACCTCGCCTCCCTTGGCGCCGCGACCCGCCCGGCCGGCGACCTGCGCGAGGAGCTGGAAGCAGCGCTCGCTGGCACGGAAGTCGGGGAGGTTGATCCCGACGTCGGCATCGACGACGCCGACGAGCGTCACGTTCGGGAAGTCGAGCCCCTTGGCGATCATCTGCGTGCCGAGGAGGATGTCGACCTCGTGGCGCGCGACACGGTCGAGGATCTCGCTGTGCGCCCACTTGCCGCCGGTGGTGTCGAGGTCCATGCGCGCGATGCGCGCGCCGGGCCAGCGCTCGCCGAGGAGCCGCTCGAGCTGCTGCGTGCCGAGGCCGCGCTCGCGCAGCGTCGGCATCCCGCACTCCGTGCAGGCGCGCGACGGCGGCTCGCGATGGTCGCAGTAGTGGCAGGCGAGGCGTTCCGGCACGCGATGGTACGTGAGCGCGATGGCGCAGTTGGGGCACTGCTTCACGTGCCCCTGCTCGCACTGCAGGAAGGCCGCATAGCCGCGGCGATTGAGCAGGAGCAGCACCTGCTCGCCCTTCACGAGCCGTGCGTCGATCGCCTGCTCGAGCGGCGGCGTGATCGCGCTGCCGAGCGGCATCATCGTGGGATCGAGATGATCGGCGCCGGGGATCGCGACCTGCTCCACCGGCGGCCGCGGCGACCCGGGCGCCGCCCCCGGTGACGGGTTGCGCGGTCGCACCGCGTAGCGACGACGGTCGATGACGTGCACCGCCGGGAGCTGCGCGCCGCCGGCGCGCTCGGGAAGCTCGAGCAGCGCGAGCTGTCCCGCGGCGGCCTGCGTCCAGCTCTCGAGGCTCGGCGTGGCGCTGCCGAGGACGAGCACCGCGCCCTCCAGGCGTGCCCGCACGCGCGCCACGTCGCGCGCGTGGTAGCGCGGCGCCTCGCCCTGCTTGTAGCTCGACTCGTGCTCCTCGTCGACGACGATCGCGCCGAGGCGCGCGACCGGCGCGAAGATCGCCGAGCGCGCACCGACGACGATCGGGCGCTCGCCGCGGCG
>JALOPO010000481.1 GCA_025453855.1 Gemmatimonadaceae bacterium | reverse complement strand
TTGATGGTGCGCACCGGGACGCGGATCACGCTCTGGAAGCCCGGGGCGATGAACTGCGGCCCCGGCGCGATCGGCTTCTGCCCGATGCGGCCGAGCGTGCGCTTGACGCCGACTTCGTCCTGGCGGATGGTGGCGCAGGCCGGGAGCGTGGCGACGGCGAGCGCGAGGAGCGCGGTGCGGGTGGGCTGGGTGGTGTGCGACACGAGTCGTCTCTCCTGGTGACACGGCGCTGCGAAGGACGCCGCGTCTGCCGGCAGCGAGCAACCGGGATGGCGGATGGGGGACGATCCCCATCCGATCGGGAGGTCTCGCACATGCGGAGCCGGCCACTCCCGGTGCTCCGCTGCCGATCGCCGTGCGCGCTCGCGACGCGCAGTCCTGACGACGATCGGCGATCGCGCAGGCGCGATCGCGCTACTCCCCTCCATGCTCCGTCGGGCGACGGAGCGACGACGCGCAGCGGTACGCACGGTCCGCGCGCGATGATCCACCACGATCCGTCACGAGCGCGCGCACGCAGCCATCGGTGCGTCCCCGATGACGCGCGTCGTGACGCGCATCGTCGAATCACCGCGTTCACCGTGTGGTACGCACCGCGACGCGGCACGTCGGCCGCGTGCGAAGGGGAGTAGCCGACGGACGTGCGTGACGTGCGCCCGTTGCCTCGATCGTCACCACTGCGGTGCACGCCCGCACGGTCGAGTGCCATCCGGTCGCCCGGATGCCGGCGAGACCTTCTATGCACTCGTGGCGCTCCGGCGCCCGCAGGCGGAGGCGTGCATCCGCGGAGTGCCTCTGATTCGATGTCGATCCTTCTCGATCGCCCGCTTTCTGGTCTCCCCACACGTGCGGCGGCGCTCGATGCGGCGCTCGCGCCGCGCGAGCGGCTGCGGTCGGTGCATGGCTCGCGCCGCCACGAGCGCACCACGCTCGTCGGGGTGACCGACTCGCGCCTCATCATCACGCACGTCGAGCGACAGCGCGACGGCGATCATGCCGACGGCCATCGCTGCTGGACGCGCGTGCTGCCGCTGGCCGCGGAGGCCACGTGACGACCGTGCATCCCACACGCCGCGACGGCCGCCGCATCGCGAGGCGCCGCGGTGTCGCCGCGAGAATGGCGGCACTCGTGATCGCCGCCGTGCCGATGCGCCTCGATGCCCAGGTGCGCCCGGTGGTGGAGGTCTACGTGACCGCGACCGACAACACCATCGGCCGCGCGGGCGACGCGACGTTCGCGCGCCTCGGCGAGGTGCGCCCGAGCCCGGCGCTGGGGCTCGGCGCGGGGCTCATGTTCGGTGGCCTCGACGTCATCGCCTTCGGCGAGACGGGGGCGGTCCCCGTGCGCGGCGCGGGCGGCGGTGCGGGGACGCTCGACCTGACGCGCAATGCGTTCGGGCTGCGCCTGGAGCGTCCGCTGGCGCGGCTGCCGCGCGGCTTCTCCGCGCTGGGTGCAGTCTCGGGGCTCTGGCAGGAGTACGAGCCGGTGCGCGTGCGCGGGCCGGTGGATCGCGTGACACCGCTCGAGCTCCCGGCACGCGACGACCCGAACACCGTGCGCCTCGATGCACAGGCATGGGGCGGGCGACTGGAGCTCGGCATCGAGCATCGCGGCTTCCTCGGCTCGGCGTGGATGCTCCTCGCCGGGGTGACGGCGTTGCGCGATGTGGGCGGCAACGCGCGCGACTTCACGACGACCGCCGCCGGCTGGCGCGCGGTGCCGTCGGTGACGCTCGCGGTGCGGAGTCGCGGCTGGTAGCGTCCCCGTCGTGTTCCGGTCGATCGCCACGCTGCTCGTGATCACCGCCCCCACGCTCGGCGCGCAGGTCGTGCCGAGCATGGGGCGTGGTGATCCGCCCATCGCGCGCGTGCGCCCGTTCATCACCGATGACGCGCGCGTGGTGGGCGCCGGGCTCGCGCAGGTGGAGGTGTGGACGCGCAGCGATCGCGAGAGCAATCAGCTCTGGGCGCTCGGTGCGGTGGGCCCCGCGTCGTGGCTCGAGCTCACGATCGGCGGCGTGGCCGGCACGGAGCGCGGGAGCGTGGCACGCACCGAGCCCACGCCGGGGCGATTCACGTATGCGCTCCCGCTGCTGCAGGCCAAGACGCTGCTGCGGCCGTATCGCGCCGGGCAGGGGCCGGGCGTGGCGGCCGTGGCGGGGACGTTCCTGCCGACGGGACGCGGCTTCCTCGAGTTGCCAGGCCATGGCACCTTCGCGTTCGTGGCGGCGTCGCAGGCGCTGGTGCCGCGCTGGCGGGGAACACCACAGGCGCCCGATCCGCCGCTCGTGCACGTGAACGTGGGCGTGAATCGCCTGTGGATCGGCGATGGGCGCGACCAGACGGTGGCGACGTGGGGCGTGGGGACGCAGCTCCCGGTGCGATACGGCCTGCACGTGGTGTCCGAGCTCTTCTCCGGCGATCCGTACGTGCCGGGGTCGGGGACGGCGTGGCAGGCCGGGGTGCGGCACTTCGTGGACGAGCGGCTGCAGCTCGATGCGACACTGGGGCGCGGCATCGGCGGCGCGGCGCCGCTGCCGCTGTGGTGGAGCGCGGGGGTGCGCATCGTCGCGGAGCTTCGGCACGCGTCGCGGCAGCGATCATCGCCGCGGTAGCGCCCGTGGTGCGCGCCGCCCTGACATCCGCCGCGCGCGAGCAGCGGGACAGATTGACCGATCGTCGCGTCGCCACGGTGTGCATCACGCGTGGGCTGCCGCTGTCGTGCACGAGCCGTCATGCGCCGATCGGTGGGAGCACGGGCGCCCGTCGACGTCGTGGTACGCTCCCGGCATAGGGAAGCGAACCCTCGAGACCGGGAGACGGAACGATGGACGTGACGCGTCGATGCTTCGTGGCAGGGCTCGCGACCGTGGCCACCGCCGCCGCACTTCCCGCGCTGGCGCAGCGCGGTCAGCCCTGATGGTGCGCGCGAACGTGCGCCGCGTGGTCGACGAGCTGCGCACCACGAGCGAGCCGATGCTCCTGGAGCCGCAGCGGAGCGGCAAGGTCATGGTCGTGGGCGCCTACTACGTCCTCGACACGGGACGCGTCGACTTCTTCGACGTGCCGGCGGCGCGCTGATGCCGCGACGGCATGCGCGCGGGCACACCGGCCGGGACGCGGCGACGCGGTGGCGACACGGCGTGCGGGCATGGTGCCGGCGCGGTGCGGGCGCGCTGGCAGGCGTGTCGGCGCTCGTCATGGCGACCGCCGTGCGCGCACAGGAGCGAC
>JALOPO010000043.1 GCA_025453855.1 Gemmatimonadaceae bacterium | reverse complement strand
CCTGGCGCTGGTGCGCGGGCAGGAGCTCGCGCTCGAGGAGTGGTGGACGCTCGGCCGGCTGCGCACGCCGCGCGACCTGGCCGAGCCGCACGTCGCGCGCGTGGCCGCACTGCGCAACACCGACTGACGCCCGCCGATCGTCGTGCCATCGCACGGCGAACGAACCAGCGATGCGCCCGTCGCACCACCACTGGTGGCGCGGCGGGCGTCGCTGCATTGGTGCAGTGGCATGCACGACTCGCGCGATCTCGATCATCGGAATGCCGGCTGTGCATCGCCGTGCCCTCCACACCCGAGGATCGCGCACGTGACCTCGCGAGCGACAGCGTCGTCGTGCGCCCGACATGCGTGTCGTGCGTTTCCTGCAACGAACGATGCGGATGGAGAGCGGAGGTAACGAATTCTTAGAGAAAGTCGAATGAACGCGGCGACGTTTTGAAATGGTGCCGCCTGCTCGTGACGCCTACACTCTCGGCCGTGAGGGAATGTCCGATGAATCGTCGGGCAAACCCCACCTCCCCTTCGCCGAGGTGCTCCGATGCAGAACGCCCTCCCCCTGCGCCCCATCACACCGGTCGTGCGGATGCGTCCGCTCGGGCCTGTCGCGCCGGTGACGGGGGACGGTCGGGCGCATCGGCGTGCCGGCGCAGGCGATCCGGGCGGTGGGCGAGGCCGGGGTCGCGCTCGGTGCCACGCTCTCGCTCGATCCGCTGGCGCCGCTGCCGCGGATGTGGCGGGGGCTGCAGCGGCGTTGCGACGTGCTCGCCGATGTGCGGCACTGTGTCACGCTCCCCGGGAGCGATGCGCATCGCATGGGGAACGAGCGCGACGTGATCCTCGTCAGCCAGCGCCGCACCGAGCGGTCGCTCGCCGACTGGCGCGGTGCCGACCACGACGTCGATGGGTGGGGGCGCGCGCGGCGCGTGGCCGAGCTCGCGTATCGCCTTGCCGCGTCCGATGGTCGTCGTGTGGTCCTCGCGGTGCCGCCCGGTCGCCTCACCTCGGCGCAGCGGCTCCTCGCCGACGCCTGCGAGCGCGAGGCACGGCAGCAGCGCCAGGAAGGCGTGCGCACGGTGAAGGCGGGGCTCCTCGCGGCGCTGCTGAGCGGCGACACGGGGCGGCAGCCGCTGGTGGTCGTCTCGCCGATGTCGATGGAGGAGCTCTCGTCGACGGTGGTCGCCGCCATCGGCGACACGGGGCCGTGGCCGGTGATCGCGGCCGGCGAGCGCGTGACCTTCTACGACATCCCGCCGGTGCGCGGCGAGTCGGCCTCCGTGGTCGATCCGACCGGTGTGCTCCTGGCCGCGGTGGCGATGCTGCAGCGACAGGCGCTGGTCGAGCCCGCGAGCGGCTTGCTGCACGCGCTGCGGCTGGCGCTCGCCGCCGAGGCACGCATGCGGGGCGAGGACGGACGACGCCTCCCGGTGAGCGCGGACCAGTTCGCGAGCGCGGTGATCGCGCACTACGGGCGGCATCGCGTCGCGCCCGAGCTGCCGGTCGCGTCGCCCGAGATCGACGACGAGCCGCTGCAGCCGTGGGACGACGAGCCGGTGCACGGGCTCCGCATCCGGATGCGCGCCGAGGGCGACGCGGCCTCGCTGCGCGACGCGGTGCAGCAGCTGGTGGTGGAGCACGGGCTCGAGGTCGCGAGCGTGCGCCCGGTGGACGAGGATGGCGAGAGCGTCGACGTGCGCGTGCGCATCCGCCTCGGCGAGGCGCCGCTCGACGACGAGCATGTCGGTCGCGTGCTCGGCACGATCGCGCGCCGCTTCCGGTGCCAGGCGATCACCCCGTGGCGCGATGCGCTCGGCGTGACGATGCCGGTGACGCGACCGGTGCGCACCAGCATGGTGCCGCTCGTGGCGCCGCTCCGTCCCACGGGACGCCTGCCGCGCAAGGCATTCGCGAGCTGACCGGTCGCGGGCGCGGCGGCAGGGGCGGGGCACGGGCGTTCGCGCTCGTGCCCCGCCATCGTTCAGGACCGTCGCCGCCTCACCCGAACAGCTTCGTGCGTGCCGCGCGTGCGATCGCGGCCACCGCCGGGTGCGGGATCGTGCGCTCGGCGGCGATCGCGTAGAAGCGTTCCTGCACGTCGGGGATGCGTCCCACGACCTTCGCCTGGTAGATGCGCTGCACCTCCTTCTCGAGCACGGAGGGGGCGCAGAAGAGTGCCAGCCCTTCCTGCCCGAAGACCTTGAGGAGTGCGCTGTCGGCGAACTCGCCGCGCACGATGGGGCGCAGGTCGTTCTGCTGGAACCAGGTGTCGAGCTCGCGGCGCAGGAGCGAATTGGTGGTGGGGAGCCAGAACGGCGCGCCGTCGAGCGAGCCCGGGAAGTTGCGCCGGTAACGGAGCGCGAGGTCGGCGCTCCCGAAGACGGTGGTGCCGCACTCGCCGAGCAGGTGGTTGTGCGCGCGCACGTTGGCGGCGGGGGTCACCGGCGCGTCGGTGAGCACGAGGTCGAGCGCGTGCACGGCGAGTCCCGCCAGCAGGCGCTCGGGGGTGTCGTCGGTGCAGACGAGATGCACCGGCTCCTCGATGCGCAGCGCCGGCTCGATGAGGCGATAGGCGATGAGCTTCGGCACGACGTCGGCGATGCCGACCACGAACCGGCGCGGTCCGCTCGTCTCGCCGCCGGCGAGGGCGCGCTGCAGCTCGTCGCCGAGCGAGAAAATGTCGTCGGCGTAGCGCAGCGCGGTCTGCCCCGCGTCGGTGAGCTGCATGCGTCGCCCGGTGCGCGCGAACAGCTGGTGGCCGAAGTGCTGCTCGAGCGCCTTGACCTGTGTGCTGATCGTCGGCTCGGTGAGGTGCAGCTCGGCCGCCGCGCGCGCCAGGGAGCCGGTGCGCGCGACGGTGCGGAAGAGGTGCAGGTGGTGGTAGTTCAGGTCGCGGGTCTGCATGCCGATGGCCGGTGCGCGCCGTCAGGCCGGGATGGCGGGCGGCGCATCGACGATGGCGCGCGCGAGCGGGGCGCGGAAGCGGCGACGCACGCGGAGCACGAGCACGAAGGCCACCGACGCCAGCCCGATGACGAGCCCCCACCACAGCCCGGCCGGCCCCATGCCGGCGCGGAAGGCGAGCGCGAGGCCGAGCGGGAGCCCGATCGCCCAGAAGCCGAGGATGTTGGCCCACATCGCGGCCCGCGTGTCGGCGGCGCCGCGCAACGCGCCACCGGCCACCGCCTGCAGCCCGTCGAAGAGCTGGAAGATCCCCGCCAGCGGAATGAAGGTGGCGGCGAGCGCGATCACCGCCGGCTCGCGCACGTAGAGCGCCGCCAGCAGCCGCGGCACGGTGAGGAAGGCGACCGCGCTCACGAGCATGACCGCGGCGCCGAGGGCGAGCCCGGCGTGGGCAGCGCGTCGCGCGCCCGCGGCATCGGCGCGCCCGATCGCCTGGCCGACCAGCACGCTCGTCGCCGCGCCGATGCCGAGAGGGACCATGAAGGTGATCGACGCGAGGTTGATCGCGACCTGGTGCGCGGCGAGCGTGGCGGTGGCCATCGTCCCCATGAAGAGCGCGACGACGTTGAAGACGCCCACCTCGAGCAGGTACTGCACGCCGACGGGAACGCCGAGCACCAGCATGCGCCCGAGCGCGCGCGGGTCGGCCACGCCGCTCGCGCGCGTGCGCAGGTACGGGCGCAGGTCGCGCCACGCGGCGACGAGGAGCACCGCGAGCAGCGTCCAGCGTGCGGCGACGCTCGCCAGTGCGCTCCCGTCGGTGCCGAGCCGCGGCGCACCGAGGTGGCCGAAGACGAGCACCCAGTTGAGCGCGAGGTTGACCGCGTTGGCGACCACGATCGCGACGAGGATCGGCGCCAGCCGCTCGCGCGCCTGCAACGCCATGCGCAGCACCACGAAGCCGAGCAGCGGCGCGAGCCCGGCGATGCTGATGTGCACGAAGCGCGAGGCCGGGGCGATGATCACCTCGGGCTGGCCGAGGAGGCGCAGCATGGGCGCGGTCGGCACGAGCAGGAGCGCGCAGGGGACGAGCAGGAGCGCCGCGAGCACGAAGCCGCGCTGCAGCGCGCGCCCGAAGCCCGGCTCGTCGTGCGCGCCGACGGCCTGGCTGAGGAGCGACTCGCACCCCACGAGCGTCCCCATGGCGATGACCATGACCGTGTAGAAGTAGACCGCCGCCAGCGCGGTGGCCGCGAGCGCGGTGGCCGAGAGGTGGCCGACCATCATCGTGTCCACCGCGCCCATGGCCATGAGGCCGAGCTCCACGGCCACCACCGGGAGGGCGAGGCGGCCGAGTGCGCGGAACTCGGCGCGCCCGGGGTGTGCCGGGCCGTCCGCGGCACGCGCGCCGTGCGTCGCGTCGCGCGAGGCCGGCGCGGGGGAGGGCGCGGCGGGGGGCGTGGTCATGATCGCTAAACTGTAGCGACCTGCCACGATGCTCCGGCGACGCACGGCGCCGCCCGCCCCGTTTCCCACGCGATGGCTCGCAACACGGTTGCCCCGCTCGACACGCTGCGCACGATCGTCGCCGGGCCGGCGCGATCGCGGCGCTGGTGGCTGCGCCTCGTCGCCCGCCTCACCGGCACGGGGCTCGGGCTGGTGGTGCTCGCGGGTGCGCTCTTCGCCTGGCTCGTCTCGCTGCGCCCCGACGTTCCCGCCGCCCGGCGGCTTGCGCAGCAGGAGCTGGCGCTCGTGCTCGAGGCCAACGAGCGGGTGGTGGCGCGCACGTGGGCGGCGCGACGCGCGTGGTGGGACGGCTTCCGCGAGACGTACGGCATCCTCGCGCTCACCGACCGGCGCGTGATCTTCGTCGGGATCCCGCCGCGCGAACTCGTCTCGCCCGATCGCGGCCCGCAGGAGTTCGTGGTGCTGCAGCTCCCCGTGGAAGGCGGGCTCACCGGCACGGCGCGCCGCGTCGACCTGGGGACGGCGGCCGGTCTCGAGCTGCGCCACGACGATCGGCGCCTCGTCTTCGCGAGTGCGGACCCGGTGGCCACCACGCAGCTGCTGGCGACGATCGCCGGCCGCCGCGGTCAGGAACGTGCGGCCGATTCGCTGGCCGCGGCGGCACGCGACTACGAGCGACGCGTGGCGGCGCGCGAGGTCTGGCACGTGGTCGCACCGGGCGATGCGCTCTCCAGCATCGCCGCACGCTACGGCACCACCGAGGAGCGCCTCGTGGCGTGGAACCGGCTCGCCACCACGCGCATCCGCATCGGGCAGCGGCTGCTCGTGAAGCCGGCGACGCCGCGCACCGCCACCGCCGGCGCCTCGTGACCCGCGGGGGGCGTCCGAGCCCCCGTTAGCTTGGACCCCAGCCTGGACCGCGGGCGGCGCCTTCCTGCGCCGGCCGGGTAGGAACGCGGATCCGATCGCGCCGGAGGGGCATGCAGCACGCGTGGATGTGGGTGGCATTCGGCGGCATCGTGCTCACGATGCTGGCGCTCGATCTCGGCGTCTTCCATCGCGCGGCGCATCGCGTCTCGCCACGGGAAGCCGCCGTCTGGAGCGCCATCTGGGTGTCGCTCGCCCTCGCCTTCGCGGGCGGCCTGTGGGCGGTGGAGGGGAAGCAGCACGCGCTCGAGTTCCTCGCCGGCTACGTGGTGGAGGAGGCGCTCAGCGTCGACAACCTGTTCGTCTTCCTCCTCCTGTTCTCGTACTTCAAGGTGCCCGAGGCGCTGCAGCACCGCGTCCTCTTCTGGGGGATCATCGGCGCGCTCCTGATGCGCGGCGTGATGATCGCGCTCGGTGCGATCCTGCTCGCGCGCTTCCACTGGATCATCTACCTGTTCGGCGCCTTCCTGGTGATCACCGGGATCCGCATGCTGCTGCAGCAGGACGGCGAGCTGGAGCCCGAGCGCAATCCCGTGCTCCGGCTCGTGCGGCGCGTGATGCCGGTGAGCGACCACTACCAGGGCGACCGCTTCTTCGTGAAGGCGCCGTGGGGGCCGGACGGGATCATCCGCACCGTCGCCACGCCGCTCTTCGTGGTGCTCCTGCTCGTCGAGACGACCGACGTGGTCTTCGCCGTCGACTCGATCCCGGCCGTGTTCGGGGTCACGCGCGATCCGTTCATCGTCTTCACGTCGAACATCTTCGCGATCCTCGGGCTGCGCTCGCTCTACTTCCTGCTGGCGGCGGTGGTGCACCGCTTCTGGCTCCTCAAGCCGGCGCTCTCGATCGTGCTCATGTTCGTGGGCGCCAAGATGCTCGCCTCCACCGCCTACCCGATCCCGATCACGCTCTCGCTCGGCGTGATCATCACGCTCCTCGGCGGAGGCGTGGCGCTCTCGCTGCTCTTCCCGCGCGCGGAGACCGCGTCGGGGGCGGATGCCCAGGGTGCGGGGGGCCCCGTGACCGGTGCACGCCCGGTCACCGCGACCGGCGGCGTGGCGGCGGACCCCCCGGAGACGGTGGCCGAACCGCTCGCCAGTGGTGGTGCGGCCCGCACGCCATGATCGCGTGACGCTGCCACCACCGGTCCTCGCGCCGGTCGCCGCTCCCGTACGGCGCCGCCTCGACCTCGCCACGGCCGCACTGCCGCCGGTGCTCCGGCCCGCGGCGACGCTCGCCGTGCTCGACACCACCGAGTGGTTCGCGCCCACGAGCGGCGGAATCCGCACCTACCTGCTGCAGAAGGGGGCGTACGTCGCGGCGCGGCCGTGGCTGCGACACGCCCTCGCGGTGCCGGCGCCGGGCGACGCGATCGTCGATGCGGATGGCGTGCGCACGTACGAGTTCTTCGGCCGCCCCATCCCGCGCAACGCCCCCTACCGGCTGCTCACGAGCGTGGCGCGCATGCGGCGCATCCTCGCGCACGAGCAGCCGCACGTGGTGGAGCTGGGGAGTCCGTTCATCGTGCCGTGGGTGCTCTTCCGGGCCATGGGGCGTCGCGAGATCCCGGTGGTGAACTTCTTCCACAGCCACTTCCCGCAGCTCCTGGGCGGGAGTCGCGTGCCGCGGGCGTGGCACCGCGCGGCGCTCATGCGCGGCGCGTGGTGGTATGCGCGTCGCATGGACCGGCGCATCGCGGCCACCATCGCCGCCAGCCACTTCACCGCCGACGCGCTCGCCGAGGCCGGCGTGCCGAACGTGGAACGGATCCCGCTCGGTGTCGACCTCGCGCACTTCACGCCGGACCGGCGCGCGCATGCCGAGGCGACGCGTCGCGCGTGGGGGCTCCCGCTCGACCGGCCGCTGGTGCTCTTCGTGGGGCGATTCGCGCACGAGAAGGAGCTCGACGTGCTCATGGACGCGTGGCCCGAGGTCGAGCGTCGCAGCGATGCCGCGCTGGTGATGGCCGGCGAGGGGCCCGAGCACGAGGCGCTGCGGGCGCGCGTGGCGTCGGCGCGGCGTGTGCACTGGCTCCCGTTCATCGGCGACCAGTCGCAGCTCGCCGACCTGCATGCGGCCACGCAGGTGTACGTCGCGAGCAGTCCCCACGAGACGTTCGGGCTCTCGCCGCTCGAGGCGATGGCGTGCGGCACCCCGGTGCTCGCCGCCGATGGCGGCGCGGTGCGCGAGCACGTGCTCGCGAGCGGGGCGGGGGCGCTCTTCCCGCCCGGCGATCCGGCGGCGCTGGCCGAGCAGCTGGTGGCGCTGCTGCGCGAGGATCACGCGACGCACTCGGTGCGTGCGCGCGCGTTCGCGGAGCGCGAGCACGCGTGGGACCACGTCTTCGATCGCATCTTCGCGCTCTACGAGCGCGTGCGGCGGTGAGCGTCCTCCTCTCCATCCACGACGTCACGCCGGCGTGGCGGTCGCACGTGGACGAGCTGTGGGCGCTGTGCCGTGCGCGGCACGCCACGCCGGCGCTGCTCGTGGTTCCCCAGTGGCACGGCGAGTGGCCGCTCGAGTCGCACCCGGACTACGTGGCGTGGGTGCGCGCGCGCGCGGCCGACGGCGCCGAGCTCTTCCTGCACGGGGAGCGCCACGACGAGGTCGGGTCGCCGCGCGGGCTGCGGGACCAGTGGCATGCGCTCGGCCGCACCGATCGCGAGGGCGAGTTCCTGACGCTCGATCACGACGCGGCGCGGGTGCGCATCGCGCGCGGGCTGGCGCGCTTCCACGCGCTCGGCCTGCACGCCATCGGCTTCGTGCCACCGGCGTGGCTCTGTCGCGACGGCACGCGCACCGCCTGCCAGTCGCTCGACCTCCCGTTGCTCGAGGACGCCGGCACGGTCCACCTGCTCGCCGAGGGACGCGCGCTCGCCAGCCCGGTGCTGCGCTGGAGCGGGCGGACGACGCTGCGCGCGCGCGGCAGCGCGGTGCAGGCGGCGTGGCGCTGGCGCACGCAGCGGAACGCGCCGTGCTTCCGCATCGCGCTCCATCCCATGGACCTCGAGCATCCGGTCACGCGGCAGAGCGTGATCGACGAGCTCGATCGCTGGCTGGCACACCGCCCGGCGGCACCCTACGCGTCGCTGCTCACGCCGACCCGCGCCGGCGCGCCGGCGCAGCGCGTCCCCACCGGGTCATGAACGAACGCACGCCGGAGCCTGCACGCGACGTGCCGATGACGGGGATGCGCCTCGCGCTCTTCAGCGAGACCTACCCGCCGCAGATGAACGGCGTCTCGCGCACGCTCGAGCGGCTGGTGCGCGAGGTGCAGGCGCGCGGCGGCGAGGTGCGCGTCTTCACCGCCGACGATCCCGACGCGGCGACCATCGATCACGTCGAGCGCTGGGCGAGCGTGCCGTTCTGGGCCTATCCGCAGCTCCGCCTCGCCGCGCCGCGCGTGCGTGCCGCCACCGACGCGCTGCGCGCGTGGCACCCGACGCTCGTGCACGTGGCGACCGAGTTCGGCGTGGGACTCGGCGGCCGCGGGGCGGCGCGGCGGCTCGGGCTCCCGCTCGTGTCGAGCTACCACACCAACTTCCTCGCCTACGCCCAGTTCTACCGCCTCGGCCTCTTCGCCGACGTGGGATGGAACTACTTCCGCTGGTTCCACGCGCCGGCGGCCGTCACCTTCGTGCCGACGATCGCCATGCGCGACGATCTCGCAGCGCGCGGCTTCGCGCATCTCGACATCTGGGGACGTGGCGTGGAAGGCGAGCGCTTCGACCCGCGCTTCCGATCGGACGAGTGGCGCGCGCGGCACGGCATCGCGCCCGACGACATCTGCGTGCTCTACGTGGGTCGCATCGCGAAGGAGAAGGGGCTCGGCCACGCGCTCGACGCGATGCGGCAGCTCCACGGGCGCGACGAGGCGATGCGCCTGCGCTTCGTCTTCGTGGGCGACGGGCCGTACGACGCCGAGCTGCGCGCCGCCGCGCCGGCGGGCACCGTGTTCACGGGGCGCCTCGAAGGGACGGCGCTGAGCACCGCCTATGCGAGCGGGGACGTCTTCCTCTTCCCGAGCATCACCGACACCTTCGGCAACGTGCTGCTCGAGGCGATGGCCAGTGGCCTCGTGGTGCTCGCCGCCGATGCGGGGAACACGCGCGAGCTCGCGGGCGAGGGGCGGGGCGTGATCGTGCGCCCCGACGATGGCGCCGCGATCGCCGAGGCGCTCGTGACGCTGGCGCGCGACCCGGCGGCGACGCGCCGCATGGCCGGCACGGCTCGTGCGTGGGCACTGCAGCGCACCTGGCCGCGCATCTGGGACGCGCTCTTCACCGAGTACCGGCGGGTCGCGCGGCTGTCCTGACAAACGGATGCCGGGTGCACCGCCGAAAGCATGTGACGAAACATGCGATCGCTCGTCACTGCGATGTCTGGCAGCAGAACACATTCGGACCGCCGACGGAGGCGTGCCTGTGTCCCGGAACCCCATCGTGATCGCCGGCGTGGTGCTCGCCGCGCTGTACGGCACCGCCACCATCGTGCGCGATCGCG
>JALOPO010000480.1 GCA_025453855.1 Gemmatimonadaceae bacterium | reverse complement strand
TTCGAGCGCTGGCGTGCCTGCGGTGCGCTGCACGTGCTCCTTCCCGCGCTGTCGGCCACGCCCGCGTGGGCCTTCGCGGCCTGCGACCATGTCGCGCGCCCCGACGACGCGACGCGCGCCGAACGCGCCGAGCTGCGCTACCTCGTGCGCCTCGCCCTCCCGCTGCTCCCGTTCGATCGCCACACCGCCACGCAGGCGCTGCGCGCGCTGCGGTGCAGCAACCACGAGATCACCGTGGTGGCGGGCATCGTCGACACGTGGCGGCAACATGGCGCGGCGCTGGCGTCGGCGGCGCGCGGCCCGATCGCCGGCGCGACCAGTCGGCGCCTCGCGGCGGCACTCGGGCGCACGCGTGCCGCCGCGATGCTGCGTGCCTGCGACGCCGCATGGCGCGCGATGCGCGCGGCGGGGATGGACGCCCCCGACGAGGTGGCCGCGCGACGGCTGTCGCACCGCGTCCTGCGCAGCGCCTGGCGCGAGCCGATCGCCCTGGCCGACCTCGCGGTGGGCGGCGACGACCTGCGCGCCGCCGGCGTGCCGGCCGGTCCGCAGCTCGGCGCCACGCTGCAGCGACTGCTCGCCGCCGTGCTCGAGGAGCCGGCGCGCAACACGCGCGAGGTGCTCCTCGCGCTCGCCATGACACCGCCGGGGAGCTGACGCGTGGCCGTCTTCCGCGAACCCGAACGCGAGATCAGCGTCTGGCGCCGCTTCCGCGATGGCGCCGATGGCTTCGTCTCGATCGAGCGCGACGGCCTGAAGGGCGTGCGCGCCGTCGGCAACGCCGAGTCGATGGTCGAGCTCTTCCTCGACCTGATCCCCGAGCTCCCCGACGAACTCACGGTGGAGATCGACGACTGGCGCGAGGGGCGACGCTGGCGCGGCGAGACGATCGGGCAGGGCGACCTGCTCGCGTCGCTGTATCCGTTGCGCCTCCCGCTCGCGGCATCGGGTGGCGTGGAGCTCACGCTGCTCGCGCCGCAGCGGCAGCTCACGCTCTCCGCGCACCTCGAGCTGCTCGCTTGGTCGCAGACCGACCAGTGGGCCTTCCTGCTCGCGCGTGCGGGGCTCGTGGAGCGCGACGCGGTGCGCGGCCGGCTCTGGCGTCCGGAGCGCGGGCGGTTCGCGTCGGCTCCGGCGCTCATCGAGCCGCTCGAGCGGCTGGTGCGCGCGCTCACGCTCGTCGCCGTCTGATGCCGGCGCGGCGTGCGCCCGCGTCGGCGAGCACGGCGCCGGGGCTCTTCACGGAGACGGTCGCCACCGCGCCGCTCGCGCATCGCATGCGCCCGCGCACGCTCGACGAGTACGCGGGGCAGCGGCATCTCTTCGCGCCCGGCACGCCGGTCTTCGACGCCATCGAACGCGGCGTGCTCGGCTCGATGATCCTCTGGGGACCGCCGGGCACCGGCAAGACGACGCTCGCGCGCCTCATCGCGCAGCGCATCGGCTGGATCTTCGAGCCGTTCAGCGCGGTGAGCGAGGGCGTCCCCCGGCTGCGCGAGGTGGCGCAGCAGGCGCGCGGCCGACTGCTCGCGAGCGGCGCGCGCACCGTCCTCTTCGTCGACGAGATCCATCGCCTGAACGCGGGGCAGCAGGATGCGCTGCTCCCGATGGTCGAGGACGGGACGGTGACGCTCATCGGCGCCACCACCGAGGCGCCGAGCTTCGAGATCAATGCCGCGCTCCTGAGCCGCGCGCGCGTCGTCGTGCTGCAACCCCTCGATGCCACCGACATCCGCGCGCTCCTCGATCGCGCGCTCGCCGACCCCGATCGCGGCCTCGGCACGAAGCAGCTGCACGCCGACCCGGCGGCGCTCGACGCGCTCGCCTCGTGGGCCGATGGCGACGCGCGCCGCGCGCTCGGTGCCCTCGAGGCGGCCGCGGCGGCGCTGGCCGAGGGCGGGACGCTCGACCATGCGCTGCTCGAGACGGCGTTGCAGCGGCGGCTGCCGCGACACGACAAGAGCGGCGAGCAGCACTACGACCTGCTGAGCGCCTTCCACAAGTCGCTGCGGGGCAGCGACGTGCAGGCGTCGCTCTACTACATGGCGCGCGCGATCGAGGCGGGCGAGGATCCGATGACGCTCATCCGCCGCGCGATGGCGATGGCGGCCGAGGACATCGGGCTCGCCGATCCGCGTGCGCTGCAACTGGCGGTGGCCGCGCGCGACGCCTTCCACATGCTTGGCCAGCCCGAGGGGCACCTGCCGCTCGCGGAGCTGGTCATCTACCTGGCGACGGCGCCGAAGAGCAATCGCACGAGGCGGCGCGGCGCACGCCGAACGCGCCCGTCCCCGTGCACCTGCGCAACCCGGTGACGGCGCTCCACAAGTCGCTCGGCTACGGGCGAGGCTACCGCTATGCGCACGACGAGCCGATCGGCACGGCGGCGCAGCAGCACCTCCCCGATGCGGTGCGCGGCGAGGTGTACTACGAGCCGGGCCCGTTCGGCTACGAGCGGGAGATCGCGAAGCGGCTCGCCTGGTGGACCGAGCGGCTCGCGCGGGGTACGACGGAGCACGCCGACGCGGCGCAGCTCCCCGACATCCATGCCCCACCGGCGCCGTCGCGGCCCGCTGCACCGTTCGCCGATGCCGACGGTGGTGCGCCCGGCGATGCCACCGGGGACACGCCCGCTGCTGCCGACTCGTCACCCCTCGGAGATTGATCGCCGCATGCCCCACGCTCCCGTGCGCCGCACCCGACATCGCCTCCTGCTCGCTCTCCTGCTGCTCGCGCCGCTCGCCGGCTGCGGGACGGTGGCGCGCGCTGCCTTCACGCAGCCGGAGGTGCGCTTCGACAGCTGGGGGGTGCGCCGCATGGGGCTCGCCGACACCGAGCTCGAGGTGCGGCTGCGCGTGATCAATCCCAACGGCTATTCGCTGCAGGCCGAGCGGCTGGGGTACACGCTGTTCGTCGACAGCACGCAGGTGGGGCAGGGGGCGCTCGACAGCGCGGTCACGGTCGGTGCGCGCGACTCGGCCATCGTCGCCTTCCCGGTCCGACTCGGCTTCGCCACGTTGCAGCGCGTCGGCACGCGGCTGCTGCGGGGCGGCGAGATCCCGTACCGCGTCGCCGGCGACGTGACGGTGCGCACCTTCGCCGGCAGCTTCACCCGCCGCTTCGACCAGTCGGGGCGGTACGATCCCGCGCAGGCGTTCGCGCCGCGCTGACCCCGGAGCCATCCCATCGCACGCGATTCGATCACGCTCGCCGCGCCCACGGAGCGCGCCATCCTCGTCGGCGCGCCGCGCAAGCGCACCGCGCAGAAGCACCAGCTCGACGAGCACCTGGCCGAGCTCGCGCGCCTCGCCGACACGGCGGGGGCCGAGGTCGTGGGGCAGCTCACGCAGCAGATCGACCGGCCGCACCCCGGCACCTACCTCGGCACCGGCAAGCTGGACGAGCTGCGCGACGTGGTGGCCGGGCACGAGGCGTCGCTGGTGATCTTCGACGACGAGCTGAGCCCGAGCCAGGGGAACAACGTCGAGAAGATCGTCGGCAAGCGGGTCATGGACCGGGCCGAGCTGATCCTCGACATCTTCGCCACGCGGGCGCGGTCGAGCGAGGCGCGCATGCAGGTGGAGCTCGCGCAGCTCGAGTACATGCTCCCGCGCCTCACGCGCATGTGGACGCACCTCGAGAAGACGCGCGGCGGGATCGGCATGCGCGG
>JALOPO010000042.1 GCA_025453855.1 Gemmatimonadaceae bacterium | reverse complement strand
GTCGCTGCAGTACTTCACCGAGTCCCAGTCACGCGCCCATTTCTTCCGCCACGTGAACGGGCGGCCACAGCGCGCGCACCGCTTCTCGTCACGAGGCGCTGCGCGGTCGGCGGGGCGGGGGCGACGATCGGGCATGGAACGGGCGGTGGCAATGGAGGGTGCACGGTGGGCCGCGCCCGCGCGCGTGGGGCGCCACCCGTGTCCACTGCGGGACGCAATCGGCGGCGATGGGGTTCCATGTCCGCCGCTCGTCTCGCCCGCTCGTCTCGCCCGCTCGGGGCCGCCCGCGCGCCGGTGCGCACGGGGCGCCCCGCCCCCACCGCGTCCATAGATTCCCCGCCATGCCCGACACCCCCATCACGACCAGCGTCTTCAACGACGGGTACGTGGCCGAGCAGTTCGAGACGTGGCGCCGTGACCCGTATGCGGTCGACGAGTCGTGGCGCCAGTTCTTCGGCTTCGCCGCGACCCTGCACGGTGGCGCCCCGTCGCCCGCGGCCGGCGCCGCCGATCCCGACCAGCTCCGGATCGCCGCCGCCGCGGCCTCGCTGGCGCAGAACATCCGCACCTTCGGCCACCTGGCCGTGGCCATCGATCCGCTCGGCACGCCGCCGCTCGGCGCGCGCGAGCTCACCCCCGAGTTCCACAAGATCACCGAGGCCGACCTGGAGCGGCTGCCGGCGAGCACGCTGGTGCGCAACGACGCGCGCTTCCGCACCGCCGCCGACGTGATCGCGATGCTCCGCCGCCGCTACTCGTCGCGCCTGGCCTTCGAGGTCACGCACCTCCCCGACGAGGCCGAGCGCGACTGGTTCCGGCAGATGCTCAAGGCCGAGCAGCTCACGCGCCCGCTGGAGCCGGCGGAGAAGGTCGCGCTGCTCGAGCGCCTCACGCAGGTGGACGGGCTGGAGCGCTTCCTCGGTCGCGCCTACCAGGGGAAGAAGCGCTTCAGCATCGAGGGGACCGACGCGCTCGTGCCGATCCTCGACGAGGCGATCGCGCAGGGTGCGGGCGTGGGGGTGCGCGAGGTCGTCATCGGGATGGCGCACCGCGGCCGCCTGAACGTCCTCTGCCACATCCTCGGCAAGCCGTACGCGCAGCTCTTCGCCGAGTTCGAGGGGCGGCACGGCGCGCAGCCCGAGAGCGAGACGGGCGACGTGAAGTACCACATGGGTTTCGAGGGGACGCGCACGGTCGGCGAGCGCACGGTGCGCACGCAGCTCGTGCCGAACCCGAGCCACCTCGAGTTCGTGAACCCGGTGATCAACGGCGTCGCGCGCGCGCTGCAGCGCGTGGAGGGCGACGCCGGGACGCGCGACGAGGCCGCGGTGCTCACGATCTGCGTGCACGGCGACGCGGCGTTCATCGGCGAGGGGGTCGTCGCCGAGACGTTCAACATGAGCCGCCTGCACGGCTATCGCGTGGGCGGCACGCTGCACGTGATCGTCAACAACCAGGTGGGCTTCACCACCGATCCCACCGACGGGCGCAGCACGCACTACGCCTCGGACCTCGCCAAGGGGTTCGACGTGCCGATCGTGCACGTGAACGCCGACGACGCCGAAGCCTGCCTGCAGGCGGTGCGCATCGCGATCGCGTACCGCGCGCAGTTCGGCAAGGACTTCCTCATCGATCTCGTCGGCTACCGCCGTCACGGCCACAACGAGACCGACGAGCCGCTCTTCACGCAGCCCGCGCTCTACCAGCGCATCAAGGCGCACCCGACGCCGCGCCAGGTCTGGGCGACGCGACTCGTGGACGAGGGTGTCGTCCCCGCCGGTCGCGCCGAGGAGCTCGACGCCGCGTTCGCGAAGGAGCTCGAGGCGATCTACGACCAGGTGCACGGCGCCACCGAGTCGGATCACGAGCCGCACACGCAGGGGCCCGAGCCGACCGCGGTCGACACGCGCGTCCCCGCCGACCGCCTCACGGCGGTGAACGAGGCGCTGCTCGCGTGGCCGGCCGGCTTCACGGTCAACCCGCGCCTCTCGAAGACGCTCGAGCGGCGACGCCCCGGGCTCGTCGAGGGGATCGACTGGGGGCATGCGGAGGCGCTCGCCTTCGGCACGCTGCTGCAGGAAGGGGTGAACATCCGCATCACCGGCCAGGACGTGGAGCGCGGCACCTTCAGCCACCGGCAGGCGGTGCTCCACGACGCGAACAGCGGCGCGGAGTTCGTGCCGCTGCGCCACGTCCCCGAGTCGCGCGCGCACTTCGAGCTCTGCAACAGCCCGTTGAGCGAGACCGCGGTGATGGGCTTCGAGTACGGCTTCTCGCTCGCGGCGCCCGACACGCTCGTGCTCTGGGAGGCGCAGTTCGGCGACTTCGCGAACGTCGCCGCGCCGATCATGGACCAGTTCCTGTTCAGCGACCGCGCCAAGTGGGGGCAGGACTCGGGGCTCGTGCTGCTGCTGCCGCACGGCTACGAAGGGCAGGGGCCGGAGCACTCGTCGGCGCGGCTCGAGCGCTTCCTGCAGAGCTGCGCGGAGCAGAACATGAGCGTCTGCTACCCGAGCGCGCCGTCGCAGTACTTCCACGTGCTGCGCCGGCAGGCCAAGCGCCGCGAGCGTCGCCCGCTGGTGCTCATGCAGCCCAAGAGCATGCTCCGCCTCCCCGAGGCGATGAGCACGATCCGCGACCTGGTGGAGGGCGAATTCCGCCCGGTGCTCGACGACGCACAGGCGCGCGAGTCGGCGGCGGCGGTGACCAAGGCGGTGCTCTGCACGGGCAAGATCTTCTGGGAGCTCAAGGCGGCACGTCGCGATCCGTCGGTGGCGCTCATCCGCGTGGAGGAGCTCTACCCGTGGCCGCACGAGGAGCTGCAGACGGTCCTCGGCCGCTACCCGAACCTGCGCTCGATCGTGTGGGCGCAGGAAGAGCCGCAGAACATGGGCGCCTGGACCTTCGTCGAGCCGCGCCTCCGCGTGCTGGTCGGCGACCGGGGCTTCGCGTACGTCGGCCGTCCCGAGCGTGCGAGCCCCGCCGAGGGCTTCGAGGCGGCGCACAAGGTCGAGCAGGCGCGCATCGTCGCCGACGCCGTGGCGCCCGTCGCCGCCGGTGGCGGCAAGGCGCGCAAGGAGAAGGCGACGGCGGGGCGGTGACGGTCGCTTCCCCGCGCCCACGGCCTGTCCGTTGGGTAGGGAAGGTGCAACCGCGTCAGCACGGAGGCGCGGGGAACGACCGGAGGACGGGGGGGCCGCATGCGGGAGCTGTCGTGCATGCGGGACCATTCAGGAATGGCGGTTGAATGGCTCCGCATGCATACGGCGCGCCGAGTGCCCCACGGGCCCCGGGGGCGCACCCTCCGGCCTCCGGTGGTTCGCTGCGCCTCCGTGATGACGGCAGTTCCTCCCTGCGCTTTCCGCACCGACGGCAGCTCCTCCCCGCGCCCTCCACCCCACGCGTGCGGAGTGCATCTTCAACGCGCCATGACCACGCTCCGCACGCTCCGGCACGTCGCGCTCGCCGCCGCGCTCGCCTCGGCCCCGTCGCTCGCCGCCGCGCAGGGCGCGATCACCATCAATGAACTCGTCTCCGGCCTCGGCGAGACGGCACGCGTGCTGATGATCGGCGCGCATCCCGACGACGAGGACACGCAGCTCCTCACCTGGCTCGCGCGCGGGCGTCATGCCGATGCCGCCTACCTCTCGCTCACGCGTGGCGACGGCGGGCAGAACGCGATCGGCAACGAGCTGGGCGAGGGGCTCGGCGCGATCCGCACCGAGGAGCTGCTCGCCGCGCGGCGCGTCGATGGCGCGCGGCAGTACTTCACGCGCGCCTACGACTTCGGCTTCAGCAAGTCGGTCGAGGAGACGCTCCGCCACTGGCCGCGCGACAGCGTCATGGGCGACGTCGTGCGCGTGGTGCGCGCGATGCGCCCGCACGTCATCGTCGCCGTCTTCAGCGGCACGCCGCGCGACGGCCACGGGCATCACCAGGTGAGCGGCATCCTCGCGCGCGAGGTCTTCGACGCCGCGCGCGACACGGTGCGCTGGCCGGTGCGCACCTTCGGCGCCGCCTGGACGCCGCAGAAGTTCTACCGCGCCGCACGCTTCAACGCGACCGCCGCCACGCTCGGCATGGACGTCGGCACCTACGACCCGGTGCGCGGGCGCGGCCTCGGCGAGCTGGCGGCGGAGAGCCGCAGCCAGCACCGCTCGCAGGGCTTCGGCTCGGCGCCGCGGCGCGGAAGCGTGCAGGACTTCGTGCGCCTCGAGGCGTCGCGCGTGCGCGGCATCGACAGCGCCGCGAGGGAGGGCGACATCTTCCAGGGCGTCACGCGTCCGCTCGCGAACGACGCGGCGCTGCTCGCGACGCTCGACTCGCTCCGCGAGCGCCTCGACCTGCGCCGCCCGTCGCTGCTGCTGCCGCTGCTCGATCGCGCGCGCAGCCGTGCCGAACGTGCCTGCACGCGCGGCCGCCCCGCGCTCGCCGAGGTGTGCGCCGGCTCGCTCCCGGTGCCACCCACGATGCCCGCCGACACCGCCGACGTGGTGCTCGCCGGCGCACGGCTGCTCGAGCAGCTGCGACAGCTCGAGGTGGCGGCGAGTGGCCTCGTGCTCGAGGCGCTCGTCGATCGCGCCTTCGTCGCCGAAGGGGACAGCGCCGAGCTCACGCTCCGCGTCACGAACCAGGGGCCGCTGCCGGCGCGCATCGCCATCTTCGCCCCCGCGGGGACCAGCACGCCGGCGGATAGCATCGCGCCCGGGCAGTTCGTGCAGACCAGGCTCCCGCTCCCGCGCTATCCGCGCACGCAGCCCTGGTGGCGCGCGCAGGGGCGCACCGGTGACCTCTTCACCGCGCCGGCCGCGATCGTCGACGACGAGCTGCGTGCCGACCGGCCGATGGCGAGCGTTCCCGCGCTCGTGAACGGCATCCCGGTGCAGCTGCGCGCCCCCATCACCTTCAACCGCGTCGACGAAACGCGCGGCGAGGTGATCACCCCGCTCGCCGTCGTGCCGCGCGTGAGCGTCACGCTCGACGGTGGCGCGACCTCGCTCGCGCGCGCCGGCGCACCGCTCGTGCGCGACGTGGTGGTGCGCGTCACCGGCTACGCGCAGCGCCCCGAGAGCGCGAGCGTCGCCATCCAGCTCCCCGCCGCGCTCCGCGCCGACGTGCCGACGAAGCGTGTCCTGCTCGTCCCCGGCGCACCGCAGGCGGTGACCTTCCGCGTGCGCGGCACGCTCCCCGCGGGTCGCCACGAGCTGCGCGCCACCGCGACCGCCGCCGGCGTCACCTACGCCGAGGGCTTCCAGCGCATCGCGTACGAGCACATCCGCCCGCAGCACATGTACGAGCCCGCGCGCCAGGCGCTCGTGGCGGTGAGCAGCGCCGCGGCTCCCGATGCACCCGTGGGCTACATCGCCGGCGTGGGCGACAACGTGCCGCGTGCGCTCGCGCAGCTCGGCGTGCAGCTCGTCCCGCTCGACCCGGCCACGCTCGATGCCGCCGCGCTCGAGCGGCTGCGCACCATCGTCATCGGGCCGCGTGCACTCGAGGGGCAGCCGACGCTCGCCGGCCGCATGCCGCTCCTGCACGACTGGGTGCGCGACGGCGGCACGCTCGTGGTGCAGTACCAGCAGACCGACATCGCGCGTGCGGGTGCCAGTCCGTTCGCGTTCACCTTCTCGCGCCCCGCCGATCGCGTGACCGAGGAGGATGCGCCGGTGACGGTGCTGCGCCCCGATGCGCCGTTGCTCGCCTCGCCGAACCGCCTCACCGCCGACGACTGGCGTGGCTGGGTGCAGGAGCGCTCGCTCTACATGCCGCGCACCGCCGACAGCGCGCTGCAGCCGCTGCTCGGCATGAACGATCCGGGCGAGCCGCAGAACCCGAACGCGCTCCTCGTCGCCCCGCTCGGCAAGGGGACGTACGTCTACACGGCGCTGGCGCTCTTCCGGCAGCTGCCGGCGGGCGTGCCGGGCGCGGCGCGCCTCTTCGTCAACCTGCTGTCGGCGGGCACGGGCGGCGTCACGCCGTGACCGTGTCTCCTCTCGGGCGCGCGATGGTGCGCATCGCCGCGCTCGCCGCCTGCACGGCCTGTGGCGGTGGTGCGTCGGGCGACGGGCGCACCGTGCTCACGATCTACTCGCCGCACGGCAAGGACCTGCTCCAGCACTACGAGCAGGCGTTCGAGCGAGCCAACCCGACGGTCGACGTGCAGTGGCTCGACATCGGCGCACAGGAGGTGCTCGACCGCGTGCGCGCCGAGAAGAACAATCCGCAGGCCGACGTCTGGTTCGGCGCGCCGGCCGAGGCTTTCGATCGGGCGGCGCGCGAGGGGCTGCTCGATGCGTATCGTCCGGCGTGGGCCGATGCCGTGCCCCCCGAGGCGCGCGACTCGAGCGATCGCTGGTACGGCACCTACCTCACCCCCGAGGTCATCGCCTACAACCGCGATGCGGTGCGCGCCGAGGAGGCGCCGGCCGACTGGGACGACCTCCTGCTGCCGAAGTGGAAGGACCGCATCGTGATCCGCGACCCGGTGCCGAGCGGCACGATGCGCGCGATCTTCGGCGGGATCATCCTGCGTGGCGTGCAGGCCACCGGCTCGAGCGACAGCGGCTTCGCCTGGTTGCGCCGGCTCGACGCGCAGACGCGCGACTACGCACTGAATCCCGCGGTGCTCTACCAGAAGCTCGGCCGGCAGGAAGGGGTGGTGACGATCTACAACATGCCCGACATCGCCACGCTCGAGAAGCGCACGCGCATCCCGATCGCCTGGAAGGTGCCGACCAGCGGGACGCCGGTGCTGGTCGACGCGATCGCGATCGTGCGCGGCGCGAAGCAGCGCGCGCTCGCCGCACGCTACTACGAGTTCGTGACCACGCGCGAGGCGCTGCGGGAGGCGGCGCGCGACTTCTACCGCATCCCGGTGCGCACCGACATCGCCGAGGACTCGCTGCCGCCCTGGATCCGCGAGGCGCGCCACGTGAAGGCGATGCCGCTCGACCGCCGCCTGCTCGCCGACTCGCTCGACCGGTGGATGCGCAAGTGGGACGCGGAGATCCGCAACAGCAGCCTGCGCGACGAATGAGCGGCGCCCTCGCCCTCGACGGCGTCACGCGCCGCTTCGCGACGCAGGTGGCGGTGCAGGCGCTCACGCTCGACGTGCGCGCCGGCGAGCTGCTCGCGCTCCTCGGTGCGAGCGGGAGCGGCAAGACGACGACGCTGCGCATGGTCGCCGGCTACGAGCATCCCGACGACGGGGCGATCCGCCTCGACGGACGCGACATCACGGCGCTCCCGCCCGAGCGGCGCGGTTTCGGGATGGTCTTCCAGCACTACGCGCTCTTCCCGCACCTGAGCGTGCAGGACAACGTGGCCTTCGGCCTCGAGGCCCGCGGCGTCGCGCGCGACGTGCGGCGCCGGCAGGCGACGCATGCGCTCGAGCAGGTGGGGCTCGGCGCCAAGGTGGCGCGCCCGGTGCAGGCGCTGAGCGGCGGCGAGCAGCAGCGCGTCGCGCTCGCGCGTGCGCTCGTCATCGAGCCGCGCGTCCTGCTGCTCGACGAACCGCTCAGCAACCTCGACCCGCTGCTGCGCGAGGAGATGCGCACCGAGCTGCGCGAGACGCTCCGCCGGGCGCAGGTCACGGCCCTCTTCGTCACGCACGACCAGGAGGATGCGTTCGCGGTCGCCGATCGCATCGCGCTCCTCGCCGACGGGCGCCTGCTGCAGCACGGCGCCCCCGAGCAGCTCTACGACCGCCCCGCGAGTCGTGCGGTGGCCGCCTTCATCGGTCGCGGCACGATGGTCCCGTGCGAGGATCGCGGCACGCACGCGCGCCTCGTGCTCGGCGGCGTGGCGCGCGACGTGGCGGTGACGCGCGCGCACGGCGATGCCCCGCTCGCCGATGCGCTGGCGGTGCTGCGCCCCGAGGCGCTCGCCCTCGCGCCGGCGGACGCGACGCAGGGGTGGCCGGCACGGCTCGTCTCGCGACGCTTCGCCGGGAGCGCCACGGCGTACGTGGCGGAGACCGAGGGACCCGCCGGACCGGTGCGGCTCGAGCTGGTGACGGCGGAGCGGCACGGTGCGGTGGGCGATGCGGTGCGCGTGCAGCTGGTGCGGGAGCCGGTGGCGGTGGTGAGCGCGGCAGAATGACGAGAGGGCGCATGACGTACCGCGCGACCACGCCGTGAGCGCACGCCGCCCCCTCCTCGCCGCGCTCCCGCTCATCGCCCTGCTGCTCTGGGTGGTGGCCTACCCGAACGCGTCGGTCGTCCTCGAGTCGCTCGCGGGCGGCGGCGTGCACTGGCGCGAGTTCCTGGAGAGCCCGAGCGATCGCGAGGCGCTCGTGACCTCGCTCTGGATCTCGGTGGCGAGCGTGGTGGCGAGCGTCGCGGTGGGGCTCCCGCTCGCGCTCCTCCTCGCGCGCGCCGACTTCCCCGGGCGACGCCTGCTGTCGGCCGTGGCCACGCTCCCGGCCGCGCTCCCGCCGCTCGTGGGCGTGATCGCCTTCTCGTTCCTCTACGGCGAGAGCGGCGTCGTCTCGCGCACCATCCAGCAGCTGCTCGGCCTCGCCGACGCGCCGTGGCGCCTCTCGGGCGGGTGGGCGATCGTCTTCGTGCACGCGTACACGATGTACGTGTACGTCTTCCTCTTCGTGAGCGCGGCGCTGGAGCGCACCGACACGTCGCTCGAGGAGGCGGCGCGGGGGCTCGGGCACGGGCCGGTGCGCCGCTTCGTGCGCGTCACGCTCCCGCTCCTCACGCCGGCGCTGGCGGGCGGGATGCTCCTCGTCTTCATGTCGTCGCTGGGGTCGTTCAGCGCGCCGTACGTCTTCGGCGGTCGGCTGCGCGTGCTGAGCACGCAGATCCTCGTCAGCCGCACCAGCGGGGCGATGGGCGTCGCCTTCGTGGAGACGACGGTGCTCGCGCTGTCGGCCGTGGCCGGGCTGCTCCTGCTGCGCTGGCTCGAGGGGCGACGCCGGTACACGGTCACCAGCAAGGGACGCCCGGTGCGCGTGCCGATCCGCTCGCGGCCGGCGCGGATCGCCGCCGCGGTGGCGAGCACGCTGCTGGTGACGGTGCTCGTGCTCCCGCACCTCATGATCCTGCTCGTCGCCTTCGCGGTGGACGGCGCGTGGACGATCCAGGTGCTCCCCCCCGCCTACACGCTCGACAACTTCCGCGCGCTCGCCACCGATCCCGCACTCTGGCGTCCGGTGCGCGCGACGCTGCTCATGGCGTTGATCGCCACCGCGGCCAACGTCGTCGTCTGCTTCGCGATCGCGTGGCTCACCGTGCTGCGCCGCTTCACCGGACGCCGCGCGCTCGACCTGCTCGCGGTCGTGCCGTGGGCGATCCCGCCGACCGCGATCGCCATCGGCCTCGCCGCCACCTTCGACACGAACGACCCGCTGCGCCGCTCGTCACGAGCGCGATCCAGAGCTCGCTCCGCCAGATGGAGCCCGGGCTCGAGGACGCGGCGCGCGGCCTGGGCGCCGGCACCTGGCAGACCGTCCGCCGCGTGATCCTTCCCGCCGCGCGCCCCGGCCTGGTCGCCGGTGCGCTCCTCGCCGCCATCACCGCGCTCGGCGAGTTCGTCGCCACCGTGCTCCTCTTCACCCCCTCGAACCGCACGATCTCCATCGAGGTGCTGCAGCAGCTGCGCAACCTCTCCTACGGCACGGCGAGCGCCTACAGCGTGCTCCTGATCGTGCTCACCTTCGCGCTCACGCTCGTGGGGCGGTGGGCCGAAGGACGCGCGCGACGCGGCGAACTCGCCGTCGCCGCAGGCGGGTGAGCCGCGGCCATGGCCGGCAGCCGGTCACGCCCGCGATGCCCCGCACTCAGAGCCGACGCGGCAACGCCACCGCCACCGGTGACCCTTCGGCGACGAACGCCGACGTGGGCGGCGCCGTGAGCGCCGGTACGAACGCCGCCCCGTAGAGCGCCGCCACGTCGATGGCCACCGTCACGTCGCGCACCAGACGCACGCGCCAGGGCGGATGCGCCACCTGGTACTCCACCGTGCCACCGTCGCGCTGGCGAGTGTAGCCCCAGTAGTGCTCGGCGATGAACGCCTCCTCCGATCCGGGGAGCGGCACGGCGGCGGAGCCGTGCGCGCGGGCGGCGATCGCGTGCCACCGACCACGCGTCCGCCACTCGTAGGCGAGCGCCGCGTCACCCTCGAACGCCGCGCCGTCGGCCGCGCCGCGTGGCACAGTGCTGCGCATCGGCACGGCGAGATACGGCTCGTTGTAGGCCAGCCGGGCGACCACCGCGATCGCGCGGCGCGGCACGAGCTCACGCACGAAGGTGGCGCCGCGTCGCACCTCGCCGGCCGCCGTCAGGTGACGCACGTAGAAGCGCAGGTTCACCTCGTCGAAGTCGCGATGCCCGGGGACCGGAATGCCCAGCACCCGCGTGCGCAGGAAGCGGAACGCCACCAGCGTGGCGAGGGCGCGCCCCTCGTGGAGGTCGAGCATCGTCCCGGCCGGCACCAGCGGCATCAGGATCGCGGGATCGACGGCATACGAGAGCATCACCAGCCACCGCCACTCGGCCGTGAGGAAGGGGGGGCGTCGCTGCATGCCGCCGAACGCGCGATGCTCGGGGATCGGCTCCCGCACGACCACGATCGCCCACCGCTGTGCGCGCGATGCGCGAATGGCATGCATCCGCTGCGATCGAGGGCCGCGGCCGATGCGAAGAACGGCGAAAGGCACACGAAACGGCTTTTGTGACGGCGGGCGGCCGTTAGCGACGCGTCAACAACGGACGTTTGCCGGCCGACACTGCCCTGCGACGCCGTCCGCCGAGCCGGGAACCTCTCCCTCCTTCACTCTGCGGCGCCCCGGACTCCCGCGCAGCGGCGCGCGGGTGCCGTGGCCTCGCCTCGTGCGGCGCGCCGAACGGGATTCAGATGAAGATGCTGTCGTCGCTGTTCGCGCGGCTGTCCATCGGGCCGCGCCTGCTCGTGGGCTTCGCCACCGTCGCCCTCCTCGTGGTCGCGGTGGGCGTCACGGGGCTCGTGGTGCAGCGCCGCATGTACGCAGCCACGGAGACCGTCGTCCAGCACCAGGTGCAGCCGCTCGATCACCTCAAGCGCGCCAGCGACGCGTACGCCGTGTTCGTCGTCGACATGGCGCACAAGCATCGCGCCGGCACC
>JALOPO010000041.1 GCA_025453855.1 Gemmatimonadaceae bacterium | reverse complement strand
ACCGGCGTGCTCGAGATCCTCGCCGAGGACCCGCAGGCCACGGTGAGCGCGGCCAAGGTGAGCGAGGTGGCGCCCACGGCACTCGACGGTCGCAATTTCCGCCGCTTCCTCGGCAACGACGTCCCGGCATCGGCGATCCTCGAGCTGGGGGTGCCGGGCGCCGGCGTGGCGCAGCGCACCCGCATCGTGCTCCTGCTCCTGGGCGGGATCGGTGTGGCGATGCTCCTCTCGCTCGCGCGCGCCTTCTCGCGGCGCGCCAGCGCCGCCTCGAGCGGGGTGACCGGGGTGCACATGGTGCGCATGGCCGACCGCGAGGCGGAGCGGCTGGCGCGGCGCATCGCCGACCTGGATGCCAGGTTCGAGCGCGAGCGCGATCCGAGCACCGAGTCGCGGCAGCGCTACCAGGCCGAGCGCGACCAGCTCAAGCAGGAGCTCACCGACACGCTGCTGCGGCGCGACGTGGCGCGCGACGCCGCGCGCGGCGCGTAGGCCGCCGGGCGGGGTAGGACACGCATGGCCAGCGTCGTCACCCCCGCCATCGTGCTGCACGCCTTCGACTACAGCGAGTCGTCGCGCATCGTGCGCCTCGCCACGCGCGAGGCCGGCGTGCAGTCGGTGCTCGCGCGCGGTGCGCGTCGCTCGCAGAAGCGCTTCGGCGCGGCGCTCGACCTGTTCGCGGAAGGGGAGGTGCAGTTCGAGGTGAAGGCGGGGCGTGACCTGCACACGCTCTCGCGCTTCGATGCCACGCGCGGCCGTCGCGGCATCGGCGAGTCGCTCGGCCGCTTCGAGGGGGCGGCGGCGCTCGGCGAGGTGATGCTGCGCGTGGCTCCGGCCGATGACGACAGCGCGCTCGCCTACGACGTGCTCGCCGCCGGCCTCGACGACATCGCGACCACGAGCGAGCCGGTGGTGGCGACGCTGCGCGCGGTCTGGCGGCTGCTGGCAGCGATCGGCTATGCGCCCGCACTCGATCAGTGCGTGCACTGCGGCGACACGCTCCCCGCGGACGGACCGGTCGCGTTCGCCGCGGCCGTCGGTGGCGCGCTCTGCGACCGCTGTGCGCGCCTGGCGCCGGCGCGGCCGCTTCCCGCCTATGCGCGCGACCAGCTCCGCGCCTGGCTCGGCGACGAGCCACGGAAGCCCACGGGTTTCGACGGGCCGGTCGAGCGCGCGCATCGACGCCTGCTCTCGGGCTTCGTCCACGCGCATGTCACCGATGGACAGCCATTGCGTGCGTTCGACGCATGGGTGCAGGGGAGCGGGGCGGCGCGTGATGGCGCCCCCGCCGGCCCCGCGTCGTGACGGCGTGCGGCCGATTCCTTGACGGGTCGCCGTTCCGGCCCTAGGGTCCGGCACGTCCCCGCAGTCCGAAGGTATCCCGGCACGAGGTCCGCGTATCGTCCTGTAACGTTCGAGGAGTGCATGCAGGCTCGGTGGAAGGCGTGGCTGCTGGCCACGTTCGTCGCCGTCGCCTGGCCGAGCCTCGGGAGTGCGCAGGCGCCCTCGGGACCGCAGCCGCCGGTGAAGCTCAAGCCGGACGGATTCGAGCTCGGACAGAACACGCCCAACCCGACGGCGGGTGAAGCGCGCTTTCCCTTCCTGGTGGGAGATCCGCCAACCTGTCGTGACCCGCGCCGGAGCTACCGGGTCACGCTCCGCCTCTACAACCTCCTCGCCCAGGAGGTGGCGGTGCCGCTCCTGCTCGGCCCGAACGGCGAACAGGAAGGGGCGCGACGGCTGGAGAACCTGACGCTCACCTGTCGCCAGTACGTGGCGTGGTGGGACGGCAAGGTGTCGGCCTCACAACGCGACGCGCCGGACGGGATCTATCTCTACCGTCTCGAGGTGAACGGGCGCGCCGTGGTGAAGAAGATGGTCGTGCGCCGCTGACCGGTTCGCCGGTGGCGGCGCACGGTCGTTCCGGCGATCAGCGCGCGCCGGCCGGCGGCAGCGCGGCGGCCTTCTCGTCGACGCGCTTCCAGAGTGCGGCCGCGCGTTCGGGGTCGGCGGCCAGCCGGGCGCTCGCCTCCTCGAGCTGCGCGGCCGTCACCCCGTGCTTGCGGAAGACGGCGTCGCGCCGCGATGCGCGGAGCGCGGGCGACAGGTCGGCCGGATCGGCCACGCCGCGCAGCTCGGTGAGGATCTGCACGTACGTGCTGTCCTGCATCCCGAGGTCGACGCCGCGCGCCCGGCAGGCGGCGGCGACGACGACCAGGAACGCGAGCCCGGCTCGGCGGATGGCGAGCCGGTGGACGGGACGGCGGATGTGGAGACGGCGCGAGGCGCGGCGCATGGCGGCAGCGTAGCCGTCCCCGGTCGCGGACGACAGGGGCCGTGGCCGCAGTCGCGCGCCGCACGCGTGCGGGACGGGAGGCAGGAGCCGGCGGCGCGCCTGCCGGCGCGGCAGCCTTCCCGGGTGGCCCGCGTCGCACTGGCCGTGCGGGCTGACGTGACGGCAGGAGAGAGGTGGCACCCCCGTTGCCCCGTGTGCCGTCGTCCCCATCCCGACGCCCGCGACCCACATTCCTCCCATGCTGAATCCCGATCGCCTGACCGTGAAGACGGGCGAGGCCGTGAATGACGCGGTCGCCATCGCCCGTCGCGCCGGCAACCCGCAGGTGCACGACCTCCACCTCCTCCTCGCGCTCCTCGCGCAGCAGGAGAGCATCGTCGCGCCGCTGCTGCAGAAGGCCGGGGTGAACGTCGCCGAGCTGCGCGCCGCCGCCGAGCGCGAGGCGGCGCGCTATCCGAAGCAGAGCGACGCGAACCCGACCGCCTCGCGCGAGTTCACGAGCGTCTTCGATCGCGCCGAGCGCGAGGCGAAGGCGCTCGGCGACCAGTTCGTGAGCACCGAGCACGTCCTCCTCGCGCTCGCCGACGGCAAGGGGAGCGATTCGTACGCCGTGCTGCAGGGGCGCGGGGCGACGCGTGCCGCACTCGCCGACGCGCTCAAGGCGGTACGCGGTGCACACACCGTCACCGACCAGACGCCCGAGAACCAGTACCAGGCGCTCGCCCGCTACACGCGCGACCTCACTGACGCCGCGCGCGCCGGGAAGCTCGATCCGGTGATCGGGCGCGACGACGAGATCCGCCGCGTGATCCAGGTGCTCTCGCGCCGCACCAAGAACAACCCCGTGCTCATCGGTGAACCCGGCGTCGGGAAGACGGCCATCGTCGAGGGGCTCGCACAGCGCATCGTGAACGGCGACGTCCCCGAGGGGCTGCGCGGCAAGCGGCTGCTCTCGCTCGACCTCGGCGCGCTCATCGCGGGGGCCAAGTTCCGCGGCGAATTCGAGGAACGCCTCAAGGCGGTGCTCAAGGAGATCACCGAGAGCGAGGGGCAGGTCGTCGTCTTCATCGACGAGCTGCACACGCTGGTGGGCGCCGGCAAGGCCGAGGGGAGCATGGATGCGGGGAACATGCTCAAGCCGATGCTCGCGCGTGGCGAGCTCCGCGTCGTGGGCGCCACCACGCTCGACGAGTACCGGCAGCACGTGGAGAAGGACGCGGCGCTCGAGCGGCGCTTCCAGCCGGTCTTCGTGGGCGAGCCGACGCTCGAGGATACGATCGCGATCCTGCGCGGCCTCAAGGCGCGGTACGAGGCGCACCACGGCGTGCGCATCACCGACAACGCGGTGGTCGCCTCGGCCACGCTCAGCAACCGCTACATCGGCGACCGCTTCCTTCCCGACAAGGCGATCGACCTCCTCGACGAGGCGGCGAGCCGGCTGCGCATCGAGATCGACAGCATGCCGCAGCCCATCGACGAGGTGGAGCGGCGCATCGTGCAGCTCGAGATCGAGCGGCAGGCGATGCAGAAGGAGACCGATGCCGCGGCCCGGGAGCGCCTCGCCGCGCTCGAGCGCGAGCTGGCCGAGCTCCGCAGCCAGAGCGACGCCATGAAGGCGCAGTGGCAGCAGGAGAAGGAGGCGCTCGGCGCGGTGGGGCGCATCAAGCAGCAGATCGAGCAGGCGACGACCGAGGCCGACGCGGCGACGCGTGCGGGCGACCTCGGCAAGGCGGCAGAGATCCGTTACGGGCGCATCCCGCAGCTCGAGCGCGAGCTTGCCGCGGCGGAGCAGGGGAGCACCGACTCCGGCGCGGGCGGGCGCCGTCGCTTCCTCAAGGAGGAGGTGACCGATGACGACATCGCCGAGGTCGTGGCACGCTGGACGGGGATCCCCGTGCAGCGCATGCTCGCCAGCGAGCGTGAGCGGCTCGCGAAGCTCGAGGAGGAGCTGCAGCGACGCGTGATCGGGCAGGGTGATGCGGTGGAGGCGGTGTCGAACGCCGTGCGCCGCTCCCGCGCGGGGCTCAGCGATCCCAATCGTCCCATCGGCTCGTTCCTCTTCCTCGGCCCCACGGGCGTGGGGAAGACGGAGACGGCGCGGGCGCTGGCCGAGTTCCTCTTCGACGACGAGCGCGCGATGGTGCGCCTGGACATGTCGGAGTACATGGAGAAGCACGCGGTGGCGCGCCTCATCGGTGCGCCGCCGGGCTACGTGGGCTACGACGAGGGCGGCCAGCTCACCGAGGCGGTGCGGCGGCGCCCGTACAGCGTCCTCCTCTTCGACGAGGTCGAGAAGGCGCACCCCGACGTCTTCAACGTGCTGCTGCAGCTGCTCGACGATGGGCGCCTCACCGACTCGCAGGGGCGCACCGTGGACTTCCGCAACACGGTGGTGATCCTCACCAGCAACATCGGCTCGCAGGTGATCTTGGAGCGGCAGGGCGACGACTGGGCGCTGGTCGAGACGCAGGTGTCGGGGATGCTGCGGCAGCACTTCCGCCCCGAGTTCCTCAACCGCATCGACGACATCGTGGTCTTCAAGCCGCTCGGCATGGGCGATATCGACCGCATCGTCGACCTGCAGCTGGCGCGGCTCGACGCCATGCTCGCGGGGCGCAAGCTGTCGCTCGAGCTCACCCCCGAGGCGCGGCACGCGCTGGCGGCCGAGGGCTTCGATCCCGCGTTCGGCGCGCGCCCGCTCAAGCGCGCGATCCAGCGGCTGCTGGTGAACCCGCTCGCGCTCGCGCTCCTCGACGGGAGCGTGCACGACGGCGACCGCGTGGTGGTGCGCGTCGACGCCGACGGCAGACTGCGCTTCGAGCGCGCGGGCGAGGCGGTGGCAGCGGGGGCGTGATGCGCCTCCGTGCCGGCGCGGTCCCGCGATGGGCATGTCGCGGCGATGGCGGCGGCTAACTTTCGGCGCATGCGCGACGACGACGAACGGTGGATGGCCGAGGCGCTGGCCGAGGCGCATGCCGCGGCGGCGGCGGGCGAGGTGCCGGTGGGGGCGGTGATCGTGCACGACGGCATGGTCGTCGCGCGGGCGCAGAACCGCATGCGTCGGGACCGCGACGGCACCTCGCACGCCGAGCTCCTCGCGCTGCGCGCGGCGGCCCCGGTGGTCGGCGATGCGCAGCTCGGCGCGTGCACGCTCTACGTGACGCTCGAGCCGTGCGCGATGTGCGCCGGAGCGATCGTGCTGGCACGCGTGGGTCGCCTCGTCTTCGGGGCGTGGGACGACAAGGCGGGGATGGTCGGCTCGGTGGGCGACATCGTGCGGCACCCACGCCTCAACCATCGCCCCGAGGTGCGCGCCGGCCTGGCCGCCGACGCCGCGGCCGCGCTGCTGCGCGACTTCTTCGCGGCGCGCCGTGCGGCCGAGGCTCCAGCCGCGGCGGTGGCGGCCGACACTCCCGCGGGGACGCCTGCCGCGTCACGAGGGTCGCACGCCGCCGGTTGACGGTGTGGTCCGGCCCGGCTAGCGTTCGCGGCTCCGCCGGATCGCTCCCGGCGGGTTCCGGACAGGTGGCCGAGTGGTTGAAGGCACCGGTCTCGAAAACCGGCATACCGGCAACGGTATCGTGGGTTCGAATCCCACCCTGTCCGCTGGAACACGACGCCCCGCACCGGTGCACGGTGCGGGGCGTCGTGCATCGCGGCCGCGCGTGCGCTCAGTCGGCGCTCGGCGCGCCGCCCCTGATGGCGTCGCGCAGGTCGGCCACGATGTAGCCGGTCCCGCGCCGGGTGTGGATGAGCGGCACCGCCGCGTCGCGGTCGACCTTGCGGCGCAGCCGCCCGACATAGACGTCGATCGCATTCGACCCAGGGTCCTGGCGGTCGTCCCAGACGTGCTCCACGAGCTCCGCGCGCGTCACCACGCGCCCGGCGTGGCGCACGAGGTACTGGAGCATCGTGTACTCCTTGGGCGTCAGCGACAGCTCGCGACCGGCGCGGGTGACGACGTGCGACCGCGTGTCGAGCGCGAGGTCGGCGACACCGAGCACCGCCGGGAGCACGGCCGGCTGCCGACGGAGCAGGGCCCGCACGCGCGCGAACAGCTCGGCGAACTCGAACGGCTTCACGAGGTAGTCGTCGGCGCCGGCATCGAGTCCCGCCACGCGCTCGGCGATGCTGTCGCGCGCCGTGAGCATGAGGATCGGGACGCGCACGTTGCGCTGCCGCAGCTCGGCGCTCACCGCCAGGCCGTCGCGCTCGGGGAGCCCGACATCGAGCACCGCCGCGTCGTAGCCGTGCGCCGACAGCTCGGCGAGCGCCGTCTCGCCATCATGGACGACGTGCACGGCGTAGCCTTCCGCGCGCAGGGCGCGCGCCACCAGCTCGGCCAACCGCTTCTCGTCTTCCGCCAGCAACAGGCGCATCTCGCGCGTATCCTCGGTCCGTGCGTCGCAGTGCGGGCCCGCGCGCCATCGTCGTGCGCACACGAGGCCGGTCTCCCTCGAGCGAAAGTGCTCGACCCCGGCCTCCCATGCAATTCCCGCAGCCGGAGATGAGAATCTTGTCAGGGAGTGTCGGTCGCCGCGTGCCGATGCTGGAGCGCAGCCGCGTGCTCCTGTGCGTGCTCGGAAGCGTCGCCGCCGCCTGCCTCGCGCAGGCGCAAGGCGTCCGCCGCCCGTCGACGGCGAGCGCGTCGGTCTCGCTGGTCGCCGACAGCATGCACATGACACCGCTCGACCGCCAGCGGCGCGTAGCGATCTACCTGCCACCCGACTACGCCACGTCGACACGTCGCTATCCGGTGGTGTACCTGCAGGACGGCCAGAACGTCTTCGACGGTGCGCGCGCCTTCGCCGGCGAGTGGGGCGTCGACGAGACGCTCGACTCGCTGCACGCGCGCACGGGGCTGGGCGTGATCGTGGTCGCCATCGACAACGACGGGCGCCATCGCATGGACGAGTACGACCCGTGGCGCAGCGCCGACACGCGACTCGGCGGCGGCGAGGGGCGCGCCTACCTCGACTTCATCGCGCAGACGCTCAAGCCGCTGATCGACGCGCGCTATCGCACGCGCCCCGAGGCGGCGCAGACGATGCTCGCCGGGTCGAGCATGGGTGGGCTGATCGCGCTCGCCGGCGCGCTCGAGCGCCCGACGGTGTTCGGGCGCGCCGCCATCTTCTCCGCGGCCACGTGGGTCGCGCGCGACTCGATGCTCGCGCTGGCGCGGCGTGCGGGCCGCGCGAAGGACCGCGCGCGCCTCTGGTTCGTGGTCGGCGGCGAGGAGACGGCCGATGACGAGCCGCTGCACGACCAGCGCGCGGTGGTCGCCGCCCTGGTCGCCAGTGGCTACGTGGCCGGGCGCGACGTGGTGGCGATCGAACGGCCCGACGGACGCCACCAGGAGTGGTTCTGGCGCGGCGAGTTCCCGCACGCGATCCTCTGGTTCACGCGGGCGGCGCATCGGCCGCGCGCCGGCATGACTCACCCGCATCGCGCACCATGACCTCGTGGGACCTGCCCGACCCGTTCGTGATCGCCTTCGACGTCGGGGACGACGAGATCGACGACTACAACCACGTCAACAACGCCGTCTACCTCACCTGGTGCGAGCGATCGGCATGGGCGCATTCGGCGGCACTCGGCATGCCGAAGCCGCGCTGCCTGGCGCTCGATCGCGGCATGGCCAACGTGCGAACCACCGTGCGCTACGAGAAGCCGGCGCTGCGCGGTGACGACGTCGAGATCGCGACCTGGCTGCTGACGCCGATCGTGCGCCTGCGGGCCACGCGTCGCTTCCAGGTGCGGCGTGCGAGCGACGGCGTGACGCTCGCCCGGATGGAGATCGAGTACGTCTGCCTGGAGCTCTCGAGCGGGCGCGCGGTGCGTGCGCCGGCGGAGTTCCAGGAGGCGTATGTCGCACTCCCGGCGGTGCTCGCGGCGGCCGAGGGGCTCGCCGCCCTCTGAGTCGGCGCGCGGTCGCGCCGATGGTGCGCGGGGAGGGCGTCGCGCTCGCGGGTGACGTCACGCGCCACACTGCCGCCTCGCGCAACCCGGGCGACGCCCCACCGGGGCGCCTCGTCAGCAACGAGGACGCCTCGTGGGCTGCATGTCGCGCGATGGGAGTCGGCGCGGTCGTCCTCCGCGACCGTCCGGCCGGAGCGCCGCGGGACGGTGCCGCGTGCGCGAAACCTCGGGCGGCGTGCTGCGTTGTGTCGCCTGTCGCGATCGCCGTGTGGCGATCGCCCGCGTCGCTCGCCCGCGCGTCGGGGTGCCGACGGCCACCTCTCACCCGGTCACGCGCCGTGTCCGTTCGCACGTCCGCCGCACCATCCGCGATCGTCGCCGCCCTCGCCGTCCTCGCCGCCTGCAGCCAGCCCGCGCGCCTCGTGCGTTCCGACGCCGACAGGGTGCTGGTGCCGCGCAGCAGTGCCCTCGCGAACCCCGCCGACTCGGGTCGCTTCGCGGTCGACTCGTTCCTCTACGGCAGCGGCACCGATCGACGACGCGCGGCCTATCGCGACTCGGTGACGGTGCGCACCCGCGCCGTGAACGCGGCGCCCTTCCTGCGCGACTACGAGGGGCGCGCGGCGCGCAGGCGCTGGCGCACGTGGGGCTTCGAGCCCGGCGCGCTCCCGCTCAACGCGCGCGTCTGGTATCCGAAGGGTGAGGGGCGCTTTCCCCTCGTGCTGGTGGTGCATGGCAACCACTCGCCCGACGACTACTCGGAGCCCGGGTACGCATGGCTCGGCCGCCACCTCGCCAGCCGCGGCTTCATCGTCGCCTCGCTCGACGAGAACTTCCTGAACGGCGACATGCGCGGGGAGAACGATGCCCGTGCCTTCCTCGTGCTCAAGCACGCCGATTCAATCGCCTGCGCCACTGGCCCGACGACGCGCGCATCCGGCTCGGCTTCGACCTGCCGATCCGCGCAGTGCTCGCCATCTCGCCGGTCGACGGACAGTATCGCCCGGCCGATCGTCTCCCGCCGATCCGCGGCGTGCACTACCTCGTCGTGCACGGCTCGCACGATGGCGACGTGTCGACCTTCATCGGTCAGCGCGCCTTCCTGCGCGCCGACGTCTCCGATTCCGGGCTCACCAAGTCGTCGCTCTACGTCTACCGCGCGAATCACGGACAGTTCAACACGGTGTGGGGCGACCGTGACAATGGCGGCTTCAGCTTCCTCCTGCGGCGCAGCAGCCTGCTCGCGGGCGAGGAGCAGCGGCAGGTGGGGCGCGTCGTCTTCACGGCGTTCCTCGAGATGGCGCTCGCCGGGCGCAGCGAGTACGCCGCGATCCTGCGCGATCACCGCGCGGCCGCCGCGTGGCTCCCGCCGACGATGTACAGCTCCAATTACGCCGACTGGCGTGATCGCCCGCTCGCGACCTACGAGGAGGATCTCGACGTGACCACCGCCACCGCGGCCGGCACGTCGATCGCGGCCGAGGGGCTGGCCACGTGGCG
>JALOPO010000479.1 GCA_025453855.1 Gemmatimonadaceae bacterium | reverse complement strand
GATGCCCTCGTGCGCGCCATCGACGGCGATCCGTGGCACGGGTCGTCGATCGGCGTGCTCCTGCGCGACGTCACCGCGGACGAGGCGCAGGCCACCCCGGTCGCCGGGGCCCACGCCATCTGGGCGCTGGTGCTGCACCTCACCGCGTGGAGCGACGAGGTCGCGCGGCGGCTCGACGGCGCCCCGCCCGCCGAGCCCCGTGCCCGCGACTGGCCGCCCGTCCCCTCGCGCGCCGATGCCGACGCCTGGGCGGCGGCATGCGGGGCGCTGCGAGCGGCGAATGCCGCCGCCATCGCGGCGCTCGACCGCTGCCCCGACGATCGCCTGGTCGCGCAGGTGGGCGAAGGTCGCGACCCGGCACTCGGCAGCGGCGTCACGCATGCGGCGATGGTGGCGGGGCTGGCGCAGCATCATGCCTACCACGGCGGGCAGATTGCATTGCTGCGACGGGCGATGGCGGCGGGATGATGCGCGGCGGCACGGTACATCGACGCATCATGCTGCTCGCGCCGCTCGCCACCGCCATGCTCGCCGCCGCGCCCGCGGCACTCGCGCAGGGCGGCGACCTCTCGCGTGCGCCCGCACCGCCTGACACCGTCGCACTCGCAGCAGCGGCCAGCGATACGATCGGACGGTCAGAGCGACGCGCAGCGTTCGCCATCGAGGCCGACGCACATGCGGGCGTACCCTTGGCGCTCAGCGCGATGCTCGGTGCGGCGCTCTCGTGGGGACGCGTCCAGCGAGACGGCTCCGGCATCTCGAACGGCGTCCTGCTGAGTGCCGAGGTTGGCGTGGGTGGCACCGGTGTGCAGCTCATGCGCCGGTGGGGGCCGCGCAGCGTCAGCACGGCCGTCGGCGTGAGCTGGCTTCGGGCCAATCGTCGTGCCCTGCTGCCTGAGGGAGGGCGCGACTTCGTGGGCATCGAAGGCCGGGCGCAGTTCGTCACGCTCACCCTTCGCCTGGGCGTCGCGCGCAGCACCGCGCCTGACGCGGGACGACGACGGACGGCCGTCACGGCAACGGTTGGCCTGCGCTTCTGAACGGCGCACGAAACGCGACGCAGTGCCGGCGGCGGCGACGACGCACTCGCCGATCGCGTGCGCCGTCGTCACTCGGCGCACACGCGAGGTCAGCGCGGCGACCCGTCCGCGTCGTCCGTGCGATGCGCCGGAGGGCGCGAGTACACGCGCAACGCCGGCCGCCGCGCCAGCACGAGCGGCACCCAGCGCGCCGCGGGCCGCACCAGCCCCACGGCGCCCCCGGCGAGCGCTCCGACGGGGGCGCCGAGCACGGGTGCGGCCACGAACCCGTCCGCCGTCGGCCAGCAGCGCGGGTCGCGCGAATCGGACAGGCCGAGGCAATTGGTGTCCATCGCCCCGGCGAGCATCGCGATCGTCGCACGGGCCGCACCGCTGGCCGCATAGCGCGCGACCTGCGCCCCCTTCGTCCCGCCCACATCGAGCTCCGCGGCCACGATCTCGTAGCGCGCGAAGCCGTACTCCGCGCCGCCGAAGCCGTCCAGCGCGAGGCGCACCGTGTCCGGTGCGCTGTGCACGATCGTGCCCGTGAGGCGTCGCCCCGGCATGTCGCGCATCTCGATGCGCACCCGCGCCCCGGGCCCGAGCTGGTCGAGATGCTGCGCGGGGAGCGTCACCGGCGCCGCCGACACCAGCACGGCCGCCAGGACAACCCGCCGCCGCTCACCTGCGGCGCGACCGTCACCGGCATCCAGTGATCCACCTGGCGCAGCGACCCGATCGCGTAGCCCAGCACGAGCCCCACGAACGAGCCCACGATGGCACCGCCCACCACCTCGGTCGGCGCGATGCTGCACGAGGGCGTGTCGTCGCCGACGCCCGTGCCGTCGTCACCCGTGGCACAGCGGCTGACGAGCGCGGCCCCCGCCCCCACGAGCAGCCCCCACCTGGCCCCGCGCGCCGCCCACGCACGCTGCAGCGCGCCACGCGACTCCTGCGCGATGAGGAGCTCCGCCGATCGCACCGAGGCCAGCGCCACGGCACGCATGAGCGTGTCGGGATCGAGGCGCAGGTGCACCGAGTCCGCATCGCGCGCCACGACCTGCCCGCGCACGCGGCGTCCGTCATCGAGGCGGAGCCGCAGCGTCTCGCCGATCCGGGCCTGCGCGAGCCGTTGTGCAGGGAGTGGGGCGGTGCTGCCGACGAGGAGGGCGACCAGCGTGACGGCCGCGCGGGCAGGACGTGCGAGCGAACGGACCGTCGTGGTGCGCGTGCGCATGGCGGGGGCGGAAAGCGGGGAGGGCCCGACGGGCGACGACGGCTCTACCGATTCGCTCGGCAGGCGGTTCCCCCGTCACGTGTCACCGCGCGCGCGCCCCCGCGACGCGGATCGGCGCGGTGATCTCGCCGGCGACATAGCCCGCCGTGCCATCGGCGAGCTGCACGCGATACCAGCGTCCCGACGCGCCGACGACGCGCACCGTGTCGCGCGCCGGCACGCGTCGCAACGCCCGCTCCTCGCCGGAGGGCCCCGTGCGCAGCGCGGTCGCGACGCGCACCGTGCCGCGCGCGCCGAGGGGCACGGTGTCCACGCGCACCATCGTGGCCTCGCCCACCGCCGGCCGCACGAACGGCCAGGGATCGACCGCTCCCGAACCGCGACGGTAGACGCCGAAATGCAGGTGCGGGCGCGTAGTGATCGCGTTCCCCGTGTTCCCCACGAAGCCGAGCGTGTCGCCGATGCGGACGCGTGCTCCCGCCGTCGTCGCCACCGAGTCGAGGTGCGCGTAGTAGAGCACCTGCGCGCGCGCGGCATCGGCCAGCCAGACCACGTTGCCCCCCAAGCGGTTGGGCGCCGTGCTGCGCACCGTCCCGTCGGTGGCGGCGATCACCGGCGTCCCGCGCGCGGCGAAGATGTCGATCCCCTCGTGCGATCGTGCGCCGCCATCGCGCGCCGCGCCCCAGAAGCTCTGCACGCCGCGCGGCCCCACCGCCGGCACCGGGAAGGCGAGCGTCGGCTCCACGCGCAGCAGCAGTTCGTAGCGCCCGGCGCGCAGCAGCTCGGGCTGCAGGCGGATCACGTGCCAGGCATCGCGCGCCGCCTCGAGCTGCAGCCGCAGCGTGTCGCCGGCCGAGTCACGCACCGCCGTGGCGCGATGCGCGAAGGTGGGAACGCTGTCGCCCGTCTGTTCGAAGGCATCGATGAAGAGCTCCCCCGGCTCGCCGCGCACGACGATCGCCGCCACCAGGCGCTCGCCATCGCGGAGCGAGACACGCCATCCCGTGGCCCGCGCCTCGTCGCGCACGTACGCACCCACCTCGCGATGCGGCAGCGAGACCTCGTGCGCCGCGCGCAGCACGGTGTCAGCGGCCGTCAGCCACTCCCGCCCGAGCGCGGTCTCGCCAAGGCCGGCGCGCTCCAGCGACTCGGCGTAGCGCGCGTGCGCGGTGCGTGGCGTGCCCGTGGCCGCCCGCACCGATTCGCGGATGCCGCTGCACCCGACGAGCGCGCCGAACAGCAGGGGGACGAACAGGTGACGGACACGCGGCCCGCCGAGCGGACGCGTGCGCGCGCCCTGTGATGACGATGACATGGGAGGTGGTCCGGGTGGCGCCTCGTCACGGATACCCGCGCCCCCTCGCCGCGTGCCGGCTCCGCGCTAGCTTGCGGCATGCCTCGATCGACGCGCGAGAAGCGCCCGCAGACCGCTCGCGAGGAGCTCGCGAATGCCTGGAGCCACGGTGCCGGCTTTCTCGCCAGCGTGGCCGCCATTCCCGTGCTCGTCATCGCCGCCGCACGCCGTGACGATCCGTGGCAGCTCACCGCCGGCGTCATCTACGGCATCTCGCTCGCGCTGCTCTACCTCACGTCCACGATCTACCACCTCGTGCATCACGAGTCGCCGCGCAAGCACTGGTGGCGCGCGCTCGATCACGCGGCGATCTACCTGCTCATCGCCGGCACCTACACCCCGTTCCTGCTCGGCGCGCTTCGTGGGCCCTGGGGGTGGTCGCTGCTGGCGGCGATCTGGTCGCTGGCGATCCTCGGCATCACGGTCAAGCTCGGCCCCGGCATCGGCTTCCGCTATCCGAAGCTGAGCGT
>JALOPO010000040.1 GCA_025453855.1 Gemmatimonadaceae bacterium | reverse complement strand
CCACGCGATCCCCGCTCGTCGCGCGGCGGCGCGCCTGCCACGCGCCGAGCGGCATCCCGAGCGCGAAGGCGAGCACCATCGCGCTTCCCGAGAGCACGAGCGTGAACGGGAGCGCGTCGGCGATCGCGCGCGTCACCGGTGCGTGGCGGCTCACGCTCCAGCCCAGGTCACCGCGCGCGAGCGTCGCCAGCCAGTGCGTGAACTGCGTCCCGATCGGCCCCTCCACGCCATACGCGATGCGCCAGGCGCGCCGCACCTCGGCGGAGACGGCGGGGTCGTCGAGCACGCCCGCGAACGGGTCGCCCGGCGCGAGGCGCACCAGGGCGAAGACCGCGGTCGCGACGAGCGCGACCACGGCCAGGCCGTGCGCGAGGCGTGCGGCGACGGCGCGGATCACGTGCGACGCGTGCCGCGCGCGCGACGGGCGCCGTCAGCGCGTGGCGGTCGCCTCACCACCGTCGCGTGCGAGGCGGGCGCCGGGCCTGATCGTCCACTGGTCGAGCTGCGCCCACCACGCATCGGGGCGCATCCCCACCGGCTGCAGGCGCGCATGGAGCCCGAGCACGCGACGCGACTCGGCGAGCCAGATGGCCGGCGCATCGTCGTTGATCACGCGCCACGCCGCCGCGAAGTGCGCCTTCATGAGTGCGGGATCGAAGGCCGCGAGCCCGCTGTCGACATGCGCGTCGAAGACGGCGCTGCGATAGCGCCCCGCGTTCTCGCCGCCGGCCACCGCACCCGTCGACCCCCACGTCTGGCGGACCCCGCTCGGCGACGGGTCCGACTGCCACGCGCCCATCAGCGCCTCGAAGCGGCGTGCGTCGAGGCGCGAGAGGAAGGTGGGGAAGTCGACCTGCTCCAGCGTCACCTGCACGCCGATGCGACGGAACTGCTCCTGGAGCAGCGTCGCGGCGCGCAGCCGCGCCGCGCTCGTGCTCGGGACGAGGATCGAGAAGGCGAGCCGGACGCCGTCGCGTACGCGCATGGAGTCGGCGCCACGCCGCCATCCGGCGGCATCGAGCAGCTGTTCGGCGCTGTCGGGCGACACGGGGGCCGGGCGGAGCGACGTGTCGGCGCTGGCCAGCGCACGCGTGAACGGGCCCAGGGCCACCACCGCCAGCGAGTCGTAGATGTTGCGCACGATCGCCGGCCGGTTGGACGCGAGCACGAGCGCCTGTCGCACGACGCGGTCGCCGAGGACCGGATGCGGCGTGGTGCTCCCGTCGCGGAAGAAGTTGAACGCGACGTACTGGTAGTCGAGCGACGGGAGGAGCTGCAGCCGCAGCGAGGCGTTCGCCGCCACCTCCGCGACGCGGTCGGGGCGCACCGCCTCGAAGATGTCGGCCTCGCCGGTGGCGAAGCGCGTGTACGCGGTCTGCGGATCGGGGGCGATCGTGAAGACGACGCGATCGAGCTTCGCGCGGCGACGCCCCGCCGTGGTGTCGGCGACCAGCGTGAGCGCCTGCCCGGCCTTCCACCCCGCGAAGCGCAGCGGGCCGCTCCCCACCGGGTTCCGCGCGAAGTCGCTGGCCGCGAGCTGCGCGCGATCGACCGACGCGAGCAGGTGGCGGGGCACGATCACCAGCTGGTAGGTGGCCTCGAAGAACTGCTCCGGCGTGCGGCGCCTGAACCAGACGACCGCCGTGCGCTCGTCGCGCACGGAGACCGAGTCGATGTTGCCGATGAGCGCCGCGAGTGGCGATGCGGTGCGCGGATCGCGCGTCAGCTCGAAGGTGAAGCGCACGTCGTCGGCGCGCACGGGGCGCCCGTCGTGCCAGCGTGCCGCCGAGTCGAGCGTGAAGGCGATGGAGAGCGAGTCGGCGGCCCAGCGCCAGCGCGTCGCGAGGCGTGGCGTGAAGCCGGCGTCGCCGACGGTGTTCAGCGCCGGGCCGAGGTCCGCGAGCCGCTCGAAGACGAGGTCCTCGATGATGTGCCCGAGCTGCGACGTGGTGATCGGCGGCGCGAGGTTGTCGGGCTCCGCGGGCGTGGCCACGACGACGGTCCCGCCGGCGGTGCCCGTCTCCGGCGCGGGCGTCGACGCATCGCCACAGGCGGCCAGGCCGCCGAGGACGAACGAGGCGAGCGTGCGCACGACGGCGTGCGACCACGCAGGGCGGGTGGACTCGGGCATGGCGGGTGGGGAGTGGGCGCGCCCCCACCCGGAGACGTCAGCGACGCCAGGTCCAGGCAGGGTCGGATGTGCGAACTCTAATCTCGTCCGCGGACGCCCGGAGCGCGCGATCGTCACCGGTGCGCAGCGTCCCCGGGACGCGTCGCCGGAGTGCCGCTTCGAGGGCATCGGTGACCGCGCCCGCGTCGATGCCCGGCGCGAGGAGGGCGCGCAGCGTGGCCGGTGCCGGCATGGGCGGGAGCGGCACGAGCGCGAGCTGCGCGAGCAGCGGCTGGTCGTCGTCGAGCAGGATGGAGCCGTGCTGCAGGAAGGCGTCGTGCTCGCGGTGCTGCGCGCTCCCCACCAGCTTGCGCCCGTCCACCACGAGCTCACCGGGCGAGGGGTGGTCGAAGCAGGGGGCGAGTCCCGGTGCAGGTTCGCCGCGCCGCGCCACGGCGCGCGCCGCGGAGACGCCGAGCGCACGGAGCGCATCGAGGAGCCAGTCGTTGATCGCCTCGTAGCCGCCGCGCAGGGCCGGGGCCGCATCGTGCGGTGCGGCGACGCAGTACGTCACCTCGCGCCCGTGCAGGAGTGCCCGCCCCCCGGTGGGGCGCCGCACCACCGGGACGCCGAGCGCCTCGCAGCGCGCCGCCGAGTAGATGCCGCGCGTGCGCTGGTTGCGGCCAAGCGAGAGCGAGGGGGCGCTCCAGGTGTAGGCACGCACGAGCACCGCGCCGGTGGCGGCCGCCTCGCGCCGCATCGCCTCGTCCCATGCCATGTTGGCGGCGGCATCGCGGGGCGGGCTGCGGTACCAGGTGACGGGGCGCGCCCAGAGCGAGGTGGTGGCGAGGGGGTCGGTGAACACGCGCGGAAGATGGTGCTCGCACACGAGCGCGGCGATGCGTGACACCGGACCGCCGGTCCGGACCGGCGGTCGCAGGCGACCGGCGCGGCGCGCACGCGGGACGGTGCGAGGCTCGGGCGCGCACCGGTTCCGTTAGCTTTGTCGCAGGGCCGGCGCCACGCTGCCGCGGCGCCGACCGTCGTCCCGATCGTTCACGTTCTCGCATCCGCGCGCGATCACCGCGCGCCCCGGAGCGTTCCGCATGGCCGCCCCCGTTCGCACCACCGCCGCCGCGCCCCTCGCACTCGATGACGCCGGCAGCTTCGTCCCGCGCCACGTCGCCCCCACCGACGCCGACGTGCACGCGATGCTCGCGACGCTCGGCTACGCCTCGCTCGATGCGCTGATCGACGACACGATCCCCGCGTCGATCCGCTTCCGTCGCGCACTCGACCTCCCGGCCCCCGAGAGCGAGCACGCGGCGCTGGTGCGCCTCAAGTCGATCGCGGCGCGCAACCGCGTCTTCCGCAGCTACATCGGGCAGGGCTACCACGGCACCATCGTCCCGCCGGTCATCCAGCGCACGATCCTCGAGAACCCGGGGTGGTACACGGCCTACACGCCGTACCAGGCCGAGATCGCGCAGGGGCGCCTCGAGGCGCTGCTCAACTTCCAGACGATGGTCATCGACCTCACCGGGCTGCCGATCGCGAACGCGTCGCTGCTCGACGAGGCGACCGCGGCGGCCGAGGCGATGGCGCTCGCGCACGCGGCGGTGAGCGGCGACCGCACGACCTTCCTCGTGGCGAGCGACTGCCATCCGCAGACGATCGAGGTGGTGCGCACGCGGGCCGAGGCGCGCGGCTGGACGGTGACGCTCTGCGAGCCCGGCGCCTTCACCTTCGGCCCCGAGGTCTTCGGCGCGCTCGTGCAGTACCCGGGCACCGACGGTGCCCTGCACGACCACTCGGCCACCTGCGAGGCAGCGCATGCCGCCGGCGCGCTCGTCATCGCCGCCACCGACCTGCTCGCGCTCACGCTGCTCGCGCCGCCGGGCGAGTGGGGCGCCGACATCGCCATCGGGAGCGCGCAGCGCTTCGGCGTGCCGATGGGCTTCGGTGGCCCGCACGCCGCCTTCCTCGCGACCAAGGACGACTTCAAGCGGCTGCTGCCGGGGCGCATCATCGGCGTGAGCCGCGACAGCCACGGCGCGCCGGCGCTCCGCATGGCGCTGCAGACGCGCGAGCAGCACATCCGCCGCGAGAAGGCGACGAGCAACGTCTGCACCGCGCAGGTGCTGCTGGCGGTGATGGCGAGCATGTACGGCGTCTACCATGGCCCGGACGGGCTGCGCCGCATCGCGACGCGCGTGCGCCGCCTTGGCCTCGCGCTCGCGGCCGGCCTCGAGAAGCTCGGGCTGCAGCTCCTCCACGACCACTGGTTCGACACGCTGCGCGTGGAGGTGGGGGTGCACGGCGTGCAGGACATCACCACCGCCGCCCGCGCGGCCGGCATCAACCTGCGCGTGCTCAGCGAGGGGTCGCTCGGCGTCTCGCTCGACGAGACGACGACGCTGCGCGACATCGCCGACCTCCTCGCCGTCTTCAACGGCGGCGAGCCGGTGGACGTGGACGTCGAGCAGCTCGCGCAGGACGCCGACCCGCGCTACGACGAGCGCTTCGCGCGGTCGAGCGCCTTCATGACGCACCCGGTCTTCAACAGCTACCACGCGGAGCACGAGATGCTCCGCTACATCAAGCGGCTCGAGGCGAAGGACCTCTCGCTCGTGCACTCGATGATCGCGCTCGGGTCGTGCACGATGAAGCTGAACGCGGCCGCCGAGATGTATCCGGTGACGTGGGCCGAGTTCGGGCAGCTGCACCCGTTCGCGCCGCGCGAGCAGGCCGAGGGGTACGCGCAGCTCTTCGCCGAGCTCGAGGCCGCGCTGGCCGACATCACCGGCTTCCACGCCGTCTCGCTGCAGCCGAACGCCGGCTCGCAGGGCGAGTACGCGGGGCTGCTCGTCATCCGGCAGTACCACCGGGCGCGCGGCGAGGGGCACCGCGACGTCTGCCTCATCCCCACGAGCGCGCACGGCACCAACCCGGCGAGCGCGGTGATGGCCGGCATGCGCGTGGTGACGGTGAAGACCGACGCCAACGGCAACATCGACGTCGCCGACCTCAAGGCCAAGGCGACCGAGCACGCGGCGACGCTCGCCGCGCTGATGGTCACCTACCCGAGCACGCACGGCGTCTTCGAGGCCGACATCGCCGAGATCTGCGCGCACGTGCACGCCTGCGGCGGGCAGGTCTACATGGATGGCGCGAACATGAACGCCATGGTCGGTCTCTGCCGCCCGGGCGACTTCGGCGCCGACGTCTGCCACCTGAACCTGCACAAGACCTTCTGCATCCCGCACGGCGGCGGCGGCCCGGGGATGGGGCCGATCGGCGTCGCGAAGCACCTCGCGCCGCACCTCCCGGGCCACCGCTCGGCGGGACTCGGCAGCGACGCGAACGCGGGCGCGGTGAGCGCGGCGCCCTTCGGGAGCGCGAGCATCCTCCCCATCAGCTACATGTACATCCGCATGATGGGCGCCGAGGGGCTCGCGTACGCGACGAAGGTGGCGATCCTGAACGCGAACTACATCGCCAAGCGCCTCGAGCCGCACTACCCGGTGCTCTACCGCGGCCCGAGGGGGACGGTGGCGCACGAGTGCATCGTCGACCCGCGCGCGCTCAAGCAGTCGGCGGGGATCGAGGTCGAGGACATCTGCAAGCGGCTCATGGACTACGGCTTCCACGCGCCGACGGTGAGCTTCCCGGTCGCCGGGACGCTCATGATCGAGCCCACCGAGAGCGAGAGCAAGGCGGAGCTCGACCGGTTCTGCGACGCGATGATCGCGATCCGGCAGGAGATCGCGCAGGTCGAGCGCGGCGAGCTCCCGCGCGACGACAACCCGCTCAAGCACGCGCCGCACACCGCCGCCACGGTGGTGAGCGACACGTGGACGCACGCCTACTCGCGCGAGCAGGCCGCCTTCCCGATGCCGTGGGTGAAGGCCGCCAAGTTCTGGCCGAGCGTCGGGCGCATCGAGTCGGCGTACGGCGATCGCAATCTCGTCTGCGCGTGCCTGCCGATGGAGGCGTACAGCGCCTGAGCGTTGGGGCGGAGGACGGGGGGACGCGCTGGCCGCGATGATGCGAAGGAAGCGCGAGGTCGCGCGAAGGACTGCGAACGGCCGTTTGGTGGTTGACGGTGCATGCGGGAGCCCCCGCATGCACCGTCTGCACATGAACGGCTGGTGTCTGTTCATCGTGTCACATCGCTCCCCTTCGCATCTTCGCGGCCCGCCCGTCAGCCGCGCCCTCCGGTCCCACGCTCCTCGCCGACCAGTGGCCGGACCATGCCACGGGTCGCGAGATTGGAGCGACTTCAGCCCCTCCCCGTGATGAACAAGTTCCTGCGCGTGCCCGAGAAGCTGTTCGCAATAGTCATGTGGGTCGTCTCGCTCGTCTTCGCGAGCTTCCTCATCGGACTTGGCGGGACGGTGGTGCGCGAGCTGCCGGGCGTCGATCGGGTCGTGGAGGTCGAGCAGTTCATCGACCGGCGCCTCGACGACTCGCTGGCGGCGGCGATCACCACGCGAGACGAGCGCATCGAGGCGCTCGGCCGCGAGCGTGAACTGGCGGTGCAGGCCGGCGACACGGCGCAGGCGACGGAGGCCTCGGCACGTCGCGCCTTCGACACCTGGCTCGCGACGCGCACCGCGACCACCGACCCCGGGCAGGATCCCGAGGTGATCGCGCGCACGCGGCGCCTCGATTCGCTCGAGGCACAGGTCCGCGAGTCGGGGCGCCGCGTGGAGGCGATCGACGCGCAGCTCATCGAGCAGCGGCAGGGGCGCGACGGTGCGACCGAGCAGCGGGATGCGCTCCGTCGCGCCGCGCAGCCGGCGCTCGAGCAGGCGCAGTTCCGCACCGAGCTGCGCGTCTTCGGCATCCGCCTCGCCCTCACGCTCCCGCTCCTGCTCGTCGGCTGGTGGGCGATCATGAAGCGGCGCAAGGCCGACTCGTGGCCGCTCTGGCGCGGCTTCGTCCTCTTCGCGCTCGTCGCCTTCTTCGTCGAGCTCGTGCCGTACCTGCCGAGCTACGGCGGCTACGTGCGCTACACCGTCGGCATCCTGCTCTCGATCGTCGTCGGGCAGTACGGCATCCGCTGGATGCGCGCCTACCTCGCGCGCCGCGCCGAGGCCGAGCAGCAGAGCATCGTCGAACGCAAGCAGTCGCTCGGCCGCGACGAGTCGATCCGCAAGGTGGCCGCCAACATCTGCCCGGGGTGCGAACGCCCGATCGTGGGATCGGCGGGGGTGAAGGAGGTGAACTTCTGCGTGCACTGCGGCATGCAGGCCTACGACGAGTGCGGCACCTGCCGCACGCGCAAGAACGCCTTCTTCGCCTTCTGTCCCACCTGCGGTGCGCGCGCCGCCGGCGGGCTGCCCACCGAGCCGCCGCCGCTCCCGCCCTCGTTCACGCCGCCACCCCCGCCGCCGGTGCCCGCCGGCGCGGCGTGAGGCGACATCACGTGACGAGGGGGCGCCGCGCAGGTCGCGCGGCGCCCCCTCGTCGCACACGTCCGTCGTCGCTCAGCCGCCGAGGTGCGCCGCGTACTGCGCCGCCGAGAGCAGCGCGGCGCGCGACGCCGGATCGATGCGCAGCCTGAGCATCCAGCCGTCGCCGTAGGGATCGCTGTTCACCAGCGCGGGCTCGCCATCGAGGCGCGCGTTGACCTCCACGACCTCGCCGGCCAGCGGGCAATAGAGCTCGCTCACCGCCTTCACCGCCTCGATCGTCCCGAACACCGCGTGCTCGGCGAACGTCGCTCCCACCTTGGGGAGGTCGACGTAGACGATGTCGCCGAGCTCGCCCTGTGCGTAGTCGGTGATGCCGATCGTCACGATCTCCGCACCGGCATCGCCGGCGACGTACTCGTGATCCTTCGTGTACTGCAGGTGCTCGGGGATGGTGGACACTGGACGGTGCTCCGATGGACGGTCAGGAGTGTGCGCTGCGGCGGGAATGGTCGCTCGCGGACGCGTCGCGGGCAACCGCCGCGCGCCATGCGACGAGGCGCGCCCACGCCGCATCGGCGCGTCGCGCGAGGGTGTCGCGATCGCCGTCGTTCTCGATCACGAGATCGACGCGCGGGCGCTTGAGCGCGGGGGCGAGCTGCGCGTCGATGCGCGCGCGCGCGTCGCCCTCGGTCATGCCGCGATCGCCGACGAGGCGCGCCAGCCGCGCCGGCACGGGCGCATCGACGAGGACGATGCGCGCGAACTCGGGGGCGAGGCGCGCCTCGAAGACGAGCGGGATGTCGCAGACGATCACCGCCGCGCCGCTCGCGCGCGCCGCCGCGAGCATCGCCCGTCGCGTGCGCGACACCGCGGGGTGCACGATCGCCTCGAGCGCGCGCCGTGCCTCCGGGTCGCGAAAGACGAGGCGCCCCATCGCTGCGCGGTCGAGCGCGCCGTCGGGCTGCAGCACGCCGGCGCCGAAGCGCGCCGCGATCGCGGCCAGCGCCGGCGTCCCCGGTGCGACCGCCTCGTGCGCGGCGCGATCCGCGTCGAGGAGCGCGGCGCCGTGCGCCACGAAGTGCGCCGCGACGGTGCTCTTGCCGCTGGCGATGTTGCCGGTGAGCGCGACCACCAGCGGCGGCGCGAGAAAGGGAGCCACGTGCGGCGACGCGACGTCGGGTGCGGGCGTCGTGACGGTCACGCGGACTGCTCCGTCGCCGGATCCGCGTCGTCGTCGAGCGCCCGCGGCCGCGCGAGGATGCTCGTGGCGGCGGCGAGCGCCGCGCGCGGCACGAGGAGCGTGACACCGAGCGCGCTGGTCCCCTGGAAGCCGGCGCCGAAGAGGCCGGCGGTGTCGTTGCCGTGGATGCGCGCCGGGATTCCCGCCGCATCGAGGACCGCGACCGCGATGTGGGCCTCGAGCTCGCTCCCGTACCGGCGACAGGGGACCCACTCGGAGCGATGCGAGGCGCGCACGCGGCAAAGCTAGCACCGCGCTTCGGACGTGCCGGGCGAGAGCCGTGGCACGTGGTGGCCGCCCGGCGCCAGGGCGCCGAACCGCACCCAACGGGTGGACAGCGATACCCGCCGGGGGTATCGTTCCATTCGAGTGATACCCAGCGGGGGTATCCGACCCGGAGGCCGCATCATGACGGAGACCCACAGCTGCTGCACGCCGCCCGGCACCGAGCCGAGCGCGGAGCGCCA
>JALOPO010000478.1 GCA_025453855.1 Gemmatimonadaceae bacterium | reverse complement strand
CGAACTCGTGCTGCAGCACGTCTCGGTGCCTCCGCGCCCGCTGGCCGAGGTGGCGCCGCAGGTGCCGGTCGATCTCGCCGAGGCGGTGATGCGCTGCCTCGCGAAGGAGCCCGCCGCGCGGTTCGCCGATGCCGGTGCGTTGCGGGCGGCCCTCGGCGGCGCGAGCTACGACGACGAGGCGCTCGCCTACGAGCTGGCGGACATCAAGCATCTCGTCGCCTACGCGCTCATCGCCGTCACCCTCGCCCTCACCCTGATCGCCGCCGCCGTCATCGGTCGCTGGAGCGACTCGCCGATCGTCGGCGGCTTGCTGGGGCTGCCGGTCGGTGGTGTGCTGCTCGGCTTCCAGATCCGGCAGGCGCGCAGCCGCGGCTACGGCTGGGACGTGATCCGGCGGGTCGCGACGCTGCCGCCGCGCTGGTGGATCTACCCGTGGCCGGCGGCGTGGCGGCGCACGGGCGACGTCTGGACACGCTTGCCCCGTTCGCTCCGCGCAGCACGCTGGCTCGCGCTGGTGATGACGCTCGCCTTCCTGCTGTTCATCCCGATCTTCGCGCACACCAAGCGGCTGATCGACATGGACGTGCGGTCGCTCGTGCCGGCGGTGCACGACACGTACGCCGTGCGCGTCCTCGGGACGCTGCCGGTGGTCGGGGATCTGGTGTTCCTCATCGTGATCCTCTTTGTGATCGTGGTGGGCAACTTCGGCTTCAGCGCGCTCGGGGCGATCACGGGGCGGCGGCTCGGGCTGGGCGCGCTCGACTGGCAGCGGCTCGCGACCAAGCCGACCGATTCGCCGTTCTGGCGCGACGCGCGGATCCGCCCCGTGCTGATCGACGCGGCGGCGCCGCGCGTGGCCGAGCCGTCGACGCCGCAGGAACTGGTGACGCGCATTCTCGCCGTCGCGCGCACGACGACGCCGAGCGGTGCCCACACCGGGGCCGATCCGGCGGGGGCGGCGCGGCGGCTGCTCGAGACGATCACCGGCGTCGATCGCGAACTCGAGTCGCTCGCGCGCACCGCACCACCCGAGCAGCTGGAGCGCGTCGAGGCGGAACTGGTGCTGCTCGAGCACGACGGCGCCGACGACGACGCGCTGGGACTGCTGCGGGCACAACGCGACGCGCTCGCGCGGGCCGCTGAGCGGGCCGCGTCGCTCGCCACGCGCCGGCAGGGCGCGCTGTCGGAGCTGGAGGGGCTCTGGCGCGACGTGCGGCGCGCGGCCGACGCCGCCGACCCGCGCGAGGCCGCGGCGCAGCTCCACGCGCGCGCCGAGGCGATCGAGCGGGCCTATCCGCCCCGCACCCGGAGCGCGACCCGCAGCACCGCCGCGTCGGCGATCGTCGCGCTGGTGGCCCTGCTGGCGGCGACGCCGTCGACCGCGGCGGCGCCGGCGACGGCGGGGCAGCGTGCGGTCGCCGCCCTGCTCGATCGCGGCGCGCTCGACTCGGCCGCCCGGGCGCTCGACGCGCTCGCCGCGGCGGGCGACGACTCCCCGGCGCGCTGGCGTCTCGCAGGGCGCCTCGCGCTCCTCGAGCCGACGGGCCGGCCGATCACGATCATCCCGGCGGTCCTCCGCGCGCTCGACGCCTTCGGCACGGCGGCCGCGGGCGACTCCTCGGACGTGTACGCGCTCGAGCACCTGGTCTGGCTGCACCGACTGGCGCCCGCCACGCTCGGCGGACGCGACGCGGTGCGGGTGCGTGCACTCGCCCGGCTCGAGCGCATCGCGCCCTACCGCGCCGCGCTGCTGCGGGCCTATCTGGCGTCGGTCGACGAGTCGCCGGGGCGCGCGCTCGCTGGGCTCCGGGCGCTCGTCGCGGCGCACCCCGACAGCGCACCGGCCTGGTTCGGCCTCGCCGACATCGCCGCCCGCGAATCGCACGCCGACCTCGCGCGCATGGCGTACGCGCGGTATCGCACGCTGGCACCGAGCGACATCACCACCGACTTCCACGTCGGGATGCTGGCGGCGCGCTCGGGGGTGGACCTGCGCGAGGGGGAGGCGTCGTTCCGCCGCTATCTGGCGCGCCCGTGGCGCACCGGGCTGCCCCGCCACGACGTCGCCTGGTGGCGACTGGGGCAGGTGCTCGAGAAGGGCGGCCGGTTGGACGAGGCGCGGCAGGCGTACCGGCGGGCGCTGGCGATCGACCCGAAGGACGACGACTTCCGCGCGTCGCTCGAGGCGCTCGAGGCGGCCACCGCGCGCTGACCGTGGCGGCCGGCGGCCCCGGCCGCAGGGTTGACCCATTCCCGAGTAGCTCAGGTGGTTAGAGCAGCTGACTGTTAATCAGCGGGTCGGGGGTTCGAGTCCCTCCTCGGGAGCTGCACAACACACGAACGGCGCCTCCTGCGGGGCGCCGTTCGTGTTTAGACCCGCGCCGACCGCACGAGCCGGGGTGACGACGCGCCTCGCGGTGCCGGTGCCGCCGGAAGTCGCGATGCGGCTGACCCCGCGCGCCGGCCGGACGGCCCTCGGCCTCACGCAGGCGCAACTCGGCGAGCGGCTCGGCATCTCCGCGCAGGCTGTGCAGAAGCTCGAACCGGCCGGGACGAACCCCACGGTCGCGACGCTCGCCAGGCTCGCCGGCGTGCTCGGGGTGCCGTTCGTGATCGAAGCCGCCCCCGTCCCCTGCCGCCGTCCGACACGGCGCCGCACCGCTGCCCGAGCCGCACGCACCAGATCGACGGTACCCTCTCGACCGTGTGCGACGACGCGCACATCGACGCGCATGAGGCATGGTGGTGCAGCAGTCGCTCGAGGAGGTGCGCGCGTGGACGTGATCGCCGATCATTGCGC
>JALOPO010000477.1 GCA_025453855.1 Gemmatimonadaceae bacterium | reverse complement strand
CGTGGACGAACGCGCGCGGCCACGCGTCACGCTCGGTCGGCTCCCGGGTTCAGGCATCGCCGAACCCCCTCATGGGCCGATGCCGCCGTGAGCGGGGGGCTCCGTGTGAACGGCTTCATGGGCCGATGCCTCCGTGACCGGGGCGTCTCCGTGCCACGGAGCGCGCCGTGCGCGCGGGCGGCACATAGCAGTCGCTCCGCGTGGCCGGTGAGCGACGGTGCGCTGCGCGAGGAACGGAGGGGCGTCACGCCACCCGTCGACGCGCACCGGCAGCCGTCGTGCACACGGGACCAACACAGAAGCTGTTGATGGTCCCGCGCACGCGGGCGCGCCCGCGTGGCTCCGAGCGCTGGCGCACCGTGCAGTGCCCTCCGTTCCTCGCGCAGCGCACCGTCGCTCACCGGCCACGCGGAGCGACTGCTCGGAGCGGCCCGCACGCACGGCGCGCTCCGCGGCGCGGAGGCACCCCGGTCACGGAGGCATCGTCCCCTCAGGCCGTTCGCGAGCGACGATCCAGACCGGGCACGCAGGCACGAGCGAGACGCGCCGGCATGCACGGGATGCGCGCGACCTCAGGGTCGATGCACGAGCGGCGCGGGCTGCTGCTGGGAGAGGCAGTGGAGCGTGCCGAGCCCCCAGACGAGATCGACGGCGTGGATGCCGACGATCTCGCGACCAGGGAAACATCCGGCCAGCGTGTTCAGCGCGTGCCGGTCGTTGGCATCGTTGAAGGTGGGGACGATCACGACGCCGTTGGCGATGTAGAAATTGGCGTAGCTCGCGGGGAGGCGCGTCCCTTCCATCGTCACCGTGCGCGCCGCCGACGTGCTGCAGCCGGCGCAGGTTGTCCATGGAGCGGCGATGGTTCTCGTCGTCGGCCGGATCGCGCTCGACGGCGAGCACCACGGTGTCGACGCTCGTGAAGCGCGCGATGTCGTCGATGTGGCCGTGCGTGTCGTCGCCCACGCACCCCTCGCCCAGCCAGATCGTCTCGTCGCAGCCGAGCCACGTCGCGAACTCGCGCTCGTAGTCGGCGCGGCCGTACCCGGGGTTGCGCACCTGCACGTCGCTCAGGAGCCACTCCTCCGTGACCATGATGCGGCCGGCGCCGTTGACCTCGATCCCGCCCCCCTCGAGCACGAGCGGCCCCTGCCCGTCGTGGCGCGGCACCGCGGTGCGCGGGAGCCCGGTCCACTCGGCCACGTGGCCCGGCACCTCGTCGTCGTGCTTCCAGTTGTCGTACTTGGCCCAGGCGTTGAAGCCGAAGTCGAGCAGCTCGACCTGCCCGTCGCCGCGATGCACGCCGATCGGCCCCGAGTCGCGCACCCAGACACGATCGGTGCGCGCCACGTGGAGGCGGTAGCCATCGGGGTGGACGCCGTGCGCGGTGAGGCGCTCGCGCGCCGACTCGCGCGCGTGCGCGTCATGGCAGATGACCTCCACCCGCTCGTGCCGCGCGAGCACCCGCACGATCTCGGCATAGACCCACGGAATGGGCGGGAACTTGCCCGGCCAGTCCGGCTCGTGATGCGGCCAGGCGAGCCAGGTGGCGGCGTGGGGTGCCCATTCGGCCGGCATGCGCCGGGCGTGGCGTGTCGAGCTCATGTGGTATCGCGGCAACCGGGAGTCGTGGCATGCACGCCACACCCAACGGTCCCGGGCGGGCGCGCAGGAAAGGCAACCTGTGATGAATCAAAGACATCGGTCCGAACCACGCGGCGACATGGTCGGGCCCGTCGATTGCCCGGTCGAGGTCGGCATCCCGCGTCCTACGCCATCCTGCCTCCCCGGGCCCCGAATAATGTCCTCCCTCTCGCGCCTCCGTCGCGCGGCGACCCTCGCTGCGGTGATGGTCGTCGCCGCCCTGCCGTCCCGTGCCGCGGCCCAGGCGACCGGCAACGGCTGCACGACCGGCCTCTTCGTCACCTGTGCGGCGTGGAGCCTGACCGGCAGCGGCACGGGCATGGACCCCTTCGTCCTGCTCGTCCAGAACCTCGGTCCGGCGCCGCAGCGCTTCATGGACATCGGCCTGATCGGCGCGCCCCGCGCGAACGTGACCGCCATCGCCGAGTCGCCCGATGCGTACAACCTGAACGGCAGCGCCTTCAACGGGCAGCTCTGGTTCGACGGCGCGCTCCAGCCGAACGACGCGCTCCGCCCCCGGGTCGACTGGGGCTCGACCGGCAACGCCGCGATCGGCACCATGCAGACGGCCGTGATGCTGTTCAGCATCACGCAGCCCGCGCAGTTCAGCGGCGTCTACGTGCACGCGATCAGCGGCCCGGACGGGCAGTCGCAGTGGGTCGTGCTCCAGAACCAGGTCGTGCCCGAGCCGGGCAGCTACGCGCTCATGGCCACCGGCCTGGCGGGGATCGGCGCCGTCGTGCGCCGGCGTCGCCGCGGCCGCTGAGTGCTCGTCGGGCGCGCCCGCGCGCCCGTCCCATGCCGGGAGAGACGACGACGCCCCCGTGCCGCAGTGGCACGGGGGCGTCGTCGTCAGCGGTGGCGCGGCGCTCGACGTCGCGTCACCTGGTGCGCGTGGCGGTCAGCGCGTCGCGCCGCGGCGCCGGCGCGCGAAGCCCGCGAGGCCGGCGAGCCCCGTCGCCATGAGCGCGTAGGTGCTCGGCTCGGGGATCACGTTCTGGTTGCCGCCGAAGCCCGAGATGGTGAGCGAGCGGATGTTCCAGTTCGGGCTTGCCTCGGCGAACGAGTTGTCCCAGGCGCCGTCGAGCGCGAGCTGGATCGTCGTGCCGGCGGCGAGCGTGCCGCTCCACGTGGAGATCACGTTGCTCAGCTGCTCCCCGCAGAACGCCTGCTGGCCCCCGAGCGGGTTGTCGAAGTTCGTCGAGATCGGGCCGTCGTAGCCCTTCCCGCTGCTCGGCGCGAGCGCGGCGAAGGCACCGCCGTTGATGCTCGCGAAGACGACGCCGCCGTCGAAGCAGGGCGAGCCGAAGAGCGACTGCTCGAAGTTGTAGCGGTGCGTGGCGCTGATGCTGAAGGCGCCGCCGCTGGCGGTGAGGACCGGCGAGAGGAGGCGCGCCGTTGGTGGTGAGGAAGTCGATCGTCTGCGCGGGGAGCGCGGTGGCGGCCGTGCCGAGCGCGAGCGCAACGGTGAGTCGCCGGGTGGTGCCGAGCGCGAGCATGGTGGTGCCTCTGGTGGTGATGGGTGGGACCGCGGAGTGCGGCCGGGGCGCCGTCGAGCGGCGCCACGACTGTCGGCGTGCGTAGGTCGGAACCCGAGCGACGCCACGTGCGTCACGCCGGTCGCTCAACGAACGCCGCCGCCGCGAAGATCCGTCGGGCGGCGGCGTTGCGGCATCGGGGTCGATCGTCCCTCATGCGTCTCGACGCACGGCAACCCCCAGCCTTCATTCGGCAGCTGCTGCTCACACGGGCCGATGAGGCGCGCGTCGATGCGCACATGCATGCACCGCGCGCACGGTGATGCGACCCTCAGCGCACCAACCACCGCTGCGTGATCGCCCCGGTGTACGCGTCGACGCGCCGGTCACGGAAGAACGGCCAGTTGCGGCGCGCCTCCTCGATCAGCGCACGCTCGCACGTCGCCACCAGCACCGCCGGCTCGGTGCCGGCTTCGGTGAGCACGCGTCCGTACGGGTCGTAGACGAACGAGTTGCCGAAGAACTCGAGGCCGTCGGTTCCGGCTTCCGGCTCGAAGCCCACGCG
>JALOPO010000476.1 GCA_025453855.1 Gemmatimonadaceae bacterium | reverse complement strand
CGCGGCGGCGGTCGTCCTCGCGGGCGTGGTGCTGGTGGTGATGCCGCCGCGTCGTGCGCGCGCAGCCGCGCCGGCGACACCGTCACCCGTGCCGAGCACGGCTGACACCTGACGCCGGATCAGGGAGCGCACGACTGGTCGCCGCGGCCGACGAGGTTAGGCTGGAGGCACGAGCGGGCGGTAGCGACTCGGCAGGCGGCGGCACCGCGGCCACGGGCGACGCAGGTGCGTCGGGCGGCGCGGCCGTCGCGTCGGCGGGCGAACAGAAGTACACGCAGATCTGCGCCAGCTGCCATCAGGCGAACGGCCAGGGCGTGGAGGGCGCGTTCCCGCCGCTCGCGGGTTCGAAGTGGCTGACCGGCAACCCCGACGTGCCGATCGCGATCGTGCTCCACGGACTGCAGGGCGAGATCGAGGTCAACGGCAAGACGTACAACGGCGCCATGCAGGCGTGGGGGATGCTCCCCGACGAGGACGTGGCCGCGGTGCTCACCTACGCCCGCCAGGCGTGGGGCAACAGCGCCGGTCCGGTGACGGCGGCGCAGGTGAAGGCGATCCGCGACAAGGCCGGCAGCCGCGCCGCGTGGACCGCCGACGAGCTTCGGAGCACGTATCCGGGGGCCGGGACCTGAGCTCGGGCTCGTCCCCACGCACGTGGGCTCCGTGCGCCGTGATGGGTGCGGTGTCCCGAACAGCGTGGAACGGAAGGAGACTGCAGGCAACGGCAGGGACAGCAGGAACGAACTGATGGACTGGTACGGTGCGAAGTCGAGTGCCGTGCTCGTGGCGAGATCTTGCAGACACAGCGCGGCAGTGCGCGCCGATCACCCGTCGACAGTCCGTTGCAGTTCTGCGCTTCCCTGCTGTTGCCTGCAGTGCACTGCAGTCGCCAGGCGGTTGCAGTTCAGGCAGCACACCGAGAACTGAACCGCGTACTCAGTCGCCGAGCGACTCCCAGAGGTGGAGCGTGGCGTAGCCGCGCCACGGGCGCCAGGCGTCGGCGTGGGCGGGGATGTCGGCGATGGCGACGTGGCGGGCGGCGAAGGCCTTGATGATGCCGAGGTCCTTCGCCGGGAAGGCGTCGCGGTCGCGGAGCGCGCGCAGGCGGAGCCACTGTGCGGTCCACGGGCCGATGCCGGGGAGCGCGACGAGTGCCGCCTCGGCCTCGGCGGCGGGGAGTGCGGCCACGTGCGCGAAATCGAGGGCGCCGTCGGCGACGCGGCGTGCCACGCCCGAGATGGCCGCGGTCTTGGCGCGCGTGAGCCCGACGGCGCGCAGCGTCTCCGGGTCGAGTGCGGCCAGCGTCGCCGCGCGGGGGAAGGCACGCATCGGCGGCGCGTCGTCGGGGAGCGCGACCGGTTCGCCGTGCGCGCGCACGAGGCGATCGGCCATCGTCGCCGCACCGGCCACGCTCACCTGCTGGCCGAGGATGGCGCGGATCATCGCCTCGAACGGATCGAGGTATTGCGGGAGCCGCAGCGCGGGGCGCGCCTTCACGAGCGGGGCGAGCACCGCGTCGCCGCGCGCGAGGCGCCGGAACGGGGCGAGATCGGTGTCGAGGTCGAAGGCACGCGCGACGAGCGCACGCAACGCATCGGGGCCCGGCGACGGCGAGGCACGCACGACGAGCGCGTGATCGGGCGCGTCGTGCACCACATCGAGCAGCAGCGGCGCACCATCCGCGAGGCGCACCACGCGCAGCCAGGCGCGGTCGCTCACCGTCTCCAGCGAGGGGACGGTGCGCGCCACGAGGTGGCGCAATGTCCACGGGACGTCGACGTCGCGCGGGAGCGCGATGCGCAGGCGGCGCGACCAGCGTGCGGGCGATGCGCTCATCTGCCGCGCGCGCCCGCGAACGATCGCCTGGCGTGCGTGCTCACGCGCCCACGCGTGCGAGCCGGCGACGGACGGCCGCCGGTGGCGCACCATCGCCACGCGGCGTCGGGGCGCCTTCGGCGGCGAGCAGCGCGCGCTTGACCGCATTGCCCCAGCGGTAGCCGCTCATCGTCCCGTCGCCGTGCAGCACGCGATGACAGGGGATGAGGACGGCGAGGCGATTGGTCGCGCAGGCGTTCGCGACGGCCCGCGCCGCCTTCGGCGCCCCGATGTCGGCGGCGACCTGCGCATAGCTGCGCACCTCGCCGAACGGGATGCGCTGCAGCGCATCGAGCACGCGCTCCTGGAACGGCGTGGCACGCACGTCCATCGGGACCGCGGGCGCATCGGCATCGCCACGCAGCCGCGACTCGACGGCACGCAAGGCGTCGTCGAGTGTGTCGTCCGGCGCGGCGACGAGGCGCGCACGCGGGAACTCGTCGCGCAGTTCGTCGACGAGCACCGCCACGTCGTCGCCGAGCGAGACCCAGCACGTGCCGCGCGCCGTGGCGCCGAGCACGAGGTGGCCGAGCGCGGTCGCACGCGTCGCCCAGGTGATCACCTCGCCCGCCCCGCCCTCGCGATAGGCCGCCGGCGACATGCCGAGGTGGCGCTCGGCGTCGGCGTAGGCGCGGCTCGGCGTGGAATAGCCGGCGGCGCGGCTCGGCGTGGAATAGCCGGCGGCGAAGGTCGCCGCGCTCACCGTCGGCTCGCGCCGCAGCGCGACGCGGAACGCGTGCGCGCGTCGGGCGCGTACCCACGCGGCGGGCGAGACGCCGGTCGCGAGCGTGAACCGCCGGCGGAGCTGCGGCGCGCTGAGTCCCACGGCGGCGGCGGCATCCGCGAGACGCGGGGCCCCGTCGCCCGCGGCGAGGCGTGCCTCGAGCCAGTCGAGGGCACGGGCGACGAGGGCGTCGGTGACGGCGGGGGTCGGCATGGCGGCGGGCATGATCATCGGGGGCACCGGAACGGGTCGCGGGGACGATCGCCGCCGC
>JALOPO010000475.1 GCA_025453855.1 Gemmatimonadaceae bacterium | reverse complement strand
ACGCCGCCGCCCTGCAGCTCGCCGCGCCAGAACCACGGCATGTGCGGTCCGGCGTGCTCCTCGGCCGCGCGCGCGAGGTACGGACGCCCCGTCGTCGCCACGCCGCGGGCCCAGAGGAGTTGGTGCCCCGTCTCCACCTGCGGTGCGAAGAGCTGGTTCTCGAGGTAGCCGGTGGCGAGTCCCACCGACGCAGCGAGCGCCGCCACGTGCTCGGCCTCGCGCACCGTGCGCGCGAGCGGCTTCTCGCAGGCCAGGCCGCGCAGCGCGCCGCGCCCGCTGCGGATCGTCTCCACGATCGCGGTCACGTTCTCGACGCGTGCGTGGTTCGGCCCCGTGAGCCAGATCGCGTCGATGGCGGGATCGGCGACCATCGCCTCGATGCTCGGGTAGGCGCGACAGTCGCCGACATCGAGCGCGCGCGCGTACGCAGCCGCATCGGCCGCGCGCTCGGCGTTCGGGCTCCAGACGCCGAGCACGTCCGCATCGCGCACGGCGCGGAAGGCCTGCATGTGGAAGCGCGCGTTGAAGCCGCTGCCGATGAAGCCGATGCCGAGTCGGTCGCTCATTTCGGGGTCGGTCGGGTGTCCATGAGGGCGTAGCTCACGCCAAGCCTGTCGAGCACCGCCTGCGGGACGCCGGTCCACTCGGCGATCGCGGTGCCGCCCAGGTAGCCGAGATCGCGCACGCCGATCTGCGACGTCCAGAAGCCGCTCGCGCAGAGGTCGCGGAAGCGCGTGAAGAAGGCCGCACCGGCACGATGCTCCGGGCGCACCCGATCGGCGTACGCGAGATCGTCAAGGATGCCGTGCCGCTGGGCCTCGGTGAGCATCACGTAGCGTGCGCCGTGGCGACGCCGCGCCTCGCGATCGAGCCAGCGCAGCCCACCCCGCCACGCGATGCGCGTCGACTCGCTCGCCTCCGGGGGGACGCCCGCGTCGGTCGCGGAGCCGGAGCGGTCGTCGCGCGGGATCACGTCGTCGGCGAGCACGCGCACGGTGCGCAGCTCGGCCGCGGTGAAGAACCTGGGCTTCCATGGGGCCGGCGGCCGCGGGCGTGGCGACGCACCGTGCGCGTGCGGTGGTGTCACGCCCTGCGACTCGGCCACCGCGGCCGCGCCGAGCACGGGCACGGCACCGAGCACCTTGAGCGCCGTGCGGCGCGTGATGCCACCAGGTCGAGCGTCCGGACCGGTACTCGTCGCCGCGGCATCACGCACGCCGTCATCCGACCGCGCATCCGCCGCCCGCCGATCGTCGTGCATCAGAGCCTCCCCGCCTTTCGCTCGGCGGTGATGAAGTCGGCGGTGCGCCAGGCGAGCGCGAGGATCGTCCAGGTCGGGTTCTTGTCGGGCTGCGACACGAATGGCCCACCGTCGGCGACGAAGACGTTGCGGCAGTCGTGCGCCGCGCAGTTGGCGGTCCCGGATCGTTCCCCATGCGCACGCATCCCAGCTCGTGGATGATGCGCCCGCCGGTCGCGATGCCGAAGCCCTGCTCGCGCGTGGGCATCGTGCCGAACGCCGTGCCGCCCATTTCGCCGATGAGCGAGCGGAAGGTCTCCTGCATGTGCTTCACCTGCAGGAGCTCCGCCTCTCCCCACTTCCAGTGGAAGCGGAGCACCGGGATCCCCCACTTGTCGACCACCGACGGATCGAGCTCGCAGTACGAGTCGGCGTTGGGGATCATCTCGCCGCGTCCGCTGAAGCCGACGTAGGCGCCGTAGAACCGGCGGTAGTCGGCCTTGAGCTTGCGCCCGTAGCCACCGGCGCCCGGATAGCGCTCGATGTTCCCCATGAAGCCGTAACTCGGCGGGTGCAGCCCGCCCCAGACCTCGATGTGGTAGCCGCGCGGGAAGCCGAGCGTCTTCGCGTCGCCCCACCACGGCATGTAGACGTGCCCGCCACCCACACCATCGGCGTTGTGCGGCGGGAGCTCCATGAGCGCGGGGATGTGCCCCGTCACGTCGGTGCCCGTGGTGTCGGTGAGGTAGCGCCCCACCACGCCGCCCTGGTTGGCGATTCCCTGCGGATGCGCCGCCGAGCGCGAGTTCAGCAGGATGCGGGCGCTCTCGCAGGCGCTCGCCGCGAGCACGACGACGCGCGCGCGCACCGCGCGATCCTCGCCGGTGGCGGTGTCGACGTAGGCGACGCCGGTGGCGAGGCCGTTCGCGCCGGTGAGCACCTCGCGCGCCATGGCGCCGGTGACCAGCGTGAGGCGCCCCGTCTCGAGTGCCGGTGCGATGAGCACGTCGGGGCTCGAGAAGTTCGCCCGCACCGTGCAGCCGCGATTGCAGCCGCCGCAGTAGTGGCAGGCGGGGCGTCCGTTGAGCGGACGCGTGAGGATCGAGAGTCGCGCCGGGATGCAGGGGATGCCGAGCCGGTCGCTCGCCTGCTTGATGAGCAGCTCGTGACCGCGCGGCCGCGGCGCGGGCTGGAAGTGGCCGTCGGGGTCGTTCTCGCGCCCTTCCATGCTGCCGAAGATGCCGATCAGGTCGTCGACGCGATCGTAGTACGGCGCCACGTCGGCATACGAGATCGGCCAGTCGTCACCGAGGCCGTCGTGCGAGCGCACCTTGAAGTCGCGCGGCCCGAAGCGCAGCGAGATGCGCCCCCAGTGATTGGTGCGGCCGCCGAGCATGCGCGCGCGCCACCAGTCGAAGCGCGACCCGGGTGCGGTGGTGTACGGCTCCCCCTCGATCTCCCAGCCGCCGTCGCAGGCGTCGTGCTCGCCGAAGGGGCGCGTCCTCGTCGCGCGTCCGCGGCGCGGCGTCGCCCAGGGCGGCGCGAGCATCGTCGAGTCGCGCGAGGCGTACCACGCGGGCCCCGCCTCGAGCATCACGACGCGTGCGCCGGCGCGCGTGAGCGCCCACGCCGCCATCCCGCCGCCCGCGCCCGATCCCACGATGCAGACGTCGTATTCCGTGTCGGCCATGGCGGAGGAATGAAGGGTCAGTGCACGAGCGGCGCCAGCGTCGCGTGGCTGCGGCGGGCGGATGCGAGCGGGTCCTCGGGTTCGTCGTGCTCCACGAAGCAGGCCTCGGCGCGTGCGGCACGGGCCCGGGCGACGAGCGCGCGCCAGTCGAGCGTCCCCGCCCCCACGTCGCGCATGGCGAGCGTCGGCGCGGGGCCGATGTCCTTGCAGTGGAGGAGCGGCACGAACTCGAGCGCCCGCAGCACCGCCTCGGGCTCCTCGCCCGCCTTCACGAGCCAGTAGAGGTCGAGCTCGAAGGCGACCGTCTCGCGATCGACCTCGCGCCGCAGGATCTCGAAGCCGCTCTCGTCGCCGACGGCGGCGAACTCGAAGTCGTGATTGTGGTACGCGAGGCGCACCCCCTGCTCCGCCGCGCGCGCGCCGAGCACCGACAGGCGCTGCGCGAGGCGCATCCAGTCGTCGGCAGCGCCGCGCCAGCGCGTGTCGACCCACGGGATCACCGCCCAGCGGCAGCCGGTCTCGCGCACGCGGGCGAGCGTCGCGTCCCATGCGGCATCGTCCTCCGGGAACGGGACGTGCGCCGACGGTGCCGTGAGGCGGTGCTTGTCGAGCAGCTCGCGCCACTCGCCGATCGGGCGATCGTACCACCCCGCGAGCTCCACCGTGCGATAGCCGATCGACGACAGTGCGCCCAGCGTCGCATCGAGGTCGCGCCGGGCGAGGGTGCGCACGGTGTAGAGCTGGATGCCGAGCGCCATCCCCTCGTCGGCCCGCGCGATCGACGGGGCGACGAGCGCGCTCCCCGCGATGGCGACGAGGCGCGCGAGCAGCGCACGACGCGAGCAGCCGCCGCCGGCAGCTGCCGTGACGCGCGCTTCGCCAGACGGCACCGCGGCGGCACGCGCGAGCGATGATCTCGCGGGCTCGATCGCTGCGCGTCGCGCGCGCCCGCTCATGCGACCGCGCCTCGCTCGAGACGCCGCTTCCCCTCGCGATCCACGAGGAAGGCCGCGGCCGCGTGCGCGGGGAGGAAGAGCGCCGCCATCTCGAGCGCGCTCCCCGCATGTCCGGCGAGCGCCGCACCCGCGCTGCCGACGACCGCGACGACGAGCAGCCAGCGCATCGCGCTCCGCACCTCACGCGACACGGTGCCGCGCCAGCACGCCACCGCCGC
>JALOPO010000474.1 GCA_025453855.1 Gemmatimonadaceae bacterium | reverse complement strand
GCGCGGCGCGCGCGCGACGCTAGAGACGCGGCTCACTGGGCTCGGCCACGTCGGCGTCACGCTCCCATCCCTCGTTCTGGAGGATGAGCGTCTGGATCGCGACCGCGTTGGCGCTGGCGTCGAGCTCCGGCAGCGCCGAGAACTCGCTCGGCCAGCAGCGGTAGATGCGGTACGCCTGCGCCACCTGGCCGGCCTCGTTCATCAGCTCGACGATGATGTCCTTGCGGAAGTCGGCGAGCGAGAGCTCGGCGCCGGGCGCGGCGCCGTAGGCCCAGACCTTGTTGGCCCACGCCTCGAACTCGGGGTCGTGCGTGACGCCGCGCTCGAGCGTGATCGCCTCGAACTTCGTCTGGCCGGGGCTCCGGCGCGTGAAGCTGAGGGAGCCGCCGTCGCGATGCTCGACGACCTCGGTGGTGCGCTTGAGCGCGCTCACCTTGCTCACCCCCGCCACGTAGCGCCCGTCCCACTTGACGCGGAACTTGAAGTTCTTGTAGGGATCGAAGCGCGCGGCGTTGACCGTGAATTGCGCCATGGAACGATGCTCCTGGATCAGGTGGCGAGCTGGCCGGCGATCTGCTGCAGCTTGATGACCACGAACTCGGCCGGCTTGAGCGGTGCGAAGCCGACGATGATGTTCACGATCCCGCGGTCGATGTCGTTCTGCGTCGTCGTCTCGCGGTCGCACCGCACGAAGTAGGCGTCGCGCGCGGTCGTCCCCTGGAAGGCGCCCTGCCGGAAGAGCGTGTTCATGAAGGCGCCGACGTTGAGGCGGATCTGCGCCCAGAGCGGCTCGTCGTTGGGCTCGAAGACGACCCACTTGAGCCCCTGGTAGAGGCTCTCCTCGATGTAGAGCGCGGTGCGGCGCACGGGGATGTACTTGTATTCGCTCCCCCGTGCGTCGGCGCCGTGCAGCGTGCGGCTTCCCCAGGCGACCATGCCGTAGACGGGGAAGCTGCGCAGCACGTTCACGCCGTTCACGTTCAGGAAGCCGTTCTCGAGGTCCGTGAGCCGCTCGGCGAGCGAGTCGGCACCGCGCAGCGACGCCTCGGTCCCCGCCGGCGCCTTCCAGACGCCGCGCTGCGCGTCGGTGCGCGCGAAGACGCCGGCCATCGTCCCGCTCGGCCCCGACAGCCGCGGTCGGTTGCCGTCGAGCGGATCGCGCACCGCGAGACGCGGGAAGAACATCGCCGAGTGGTCGCTGCGGAGCGTGTCGTAATCGGCGAGCCAGCCCGGGAGGCCGGCGTACGTGTCGCCAAGGCGCGGGTCGACGAGGAGGAAGGCGCGGCGGGCCTGGCAGAAGGTGGTCGCGGCGTCGACGATCGTCTCGTAGCCGTTGGCGTCGTAGGTGGTGGCGATCGGGACGCACATCAGGTTGAAGACCGCCGGCGCGATGCGATCGAGGTGCGCGAGTCCGTCGACCACCCCCTGGGCGTCGGGCATGGGACCGTCCTCGCCACCGGCGAGCGCGACGAAGGCCGCCTGGTCGACCTGCTGGCCGAACAGGTCGGCGTGCGTCGCCGCGGGGAGCCCGTCGTCCTGGTTCACCGTCACGCGCACGAGCGAGGAGGCGGCGTTGACCACCGTGGCGACCCGTCGCGCATTGTCGGCGCGCGTGTTCACGTTGCGGTGGACCTCCGACTGCACCACGCGCCCGTCGCGCACCTCGCGGATGAAGAGGTTGAAGGCGATCGGGTTGTCGGCGTCGTCGCGATCGGTGCCGGTGAAGTCGATCCCGACCTGCAGCGCGTTGCCCCAGGCACCCGGATCGGCGGCGGCGATGGTGAGCACGGGCGCACCGGCGGGGCCACCCTCCGCGTCGCGGGCGAGCTCCGCGGCCGCGGCCTCGTCGGCGACCACGCGCACGACCCACGCGATGCTCCCGCCGTTCGCGTAGTACTGCCGGATCGCGTAGCTCCCCTCGCTGCGTCGATCGAGGCCGCCGAAGCGGCGCTCGAAGTCGTCGAGGCTCGTGATGCGCACCGCGCGATCGATGGGGCCGCGCGCGAAGACGTCGAGGAACGCCGTGTCCGACGTGCTCACACCGGCGATGGTGCGCACGCCGCTCGGGATCTCCTGCAGGTAGACGCCGGGGTACGTGTAGCTGGCGGGCATGGGCTCTCCGGTGCAGGGACGAGGTCAGGGGCGCGTGCGGGCAGTGCGTGCCGGGGGCGGCACGCGGCGTGCAGGGATGGTCACCGCAACGGTCGGTGTGGTCGTCGTGGGTTCGCGCTATGGGTGCGCGGGCAGGTGACCGCAGTGCGCGGGGCGCACGTGCGCGGCCTCACCACCATCGCGGCACGCGCGACGCGCGCACCACACATGGCGTGGCGAAGCCCGCACCCGCGCGTCACGCACCTGCGTCGATGATCTCGACGGGGGAAGCAGGCGCGCACACAGTGGGTGCGTGACGCGTGACGCGCAATAGTGGCGCGCTCGCTGCACATGATGGAGTGCGCGAACGCGCGGCGAATCAGGTCACCAGGCGCTCCGGAAGGCGAAGACGCGATCGTCCGACGTCGATCGACCCCGGTCATGCGCGCACGATCGCGCGACCATGCATGCCATGCTCGAGCTCGTTCACCATGGCAGGCTCGAGGGTGCGGATACATGAGGCTGCCGTGGCCGCGCCCCTGCCACGCCACCACGCGAGCGGCACGACGCCACATCCCGCACGCACGCGACGTGCACGAGCTGCTCCCGGCGCGTCGTCCCGACACGCCCGTCCGGCGCACGTGGCCGCGACGCACCCCGGTACCGCACGGAGGAACCAGCATGCCCGCTCGCAAGCGCGCCGCCGGCGCCGACAGCTTCCGCAAGGGCGACCGCGTCGCCTGGGACACACCGCAGGGCGAGACGCACGGCACCGTGCAACGCAAGCTCACGCGGCCGATGCAGATCAAGGGACACAAGGTCGCCGCGTCACCCGACAACCCGGAGTACCTCGTGCGCAGCGACGCGACCGGCGCCGA
>JALOPO010000473.1 GCA_025453855.1 Gemmatimonadaceae bacterium | reverse complement strand
CTCGACACGTTCCGTGAGACCGGAACAGCGGGAATCACGGTGGGCACGGTGGTCTCCTGCGATCATCCGCGCGGCTCGACACGTTCCGTGAGAAGCGCACGTGGGGAATGGCTGAAGTAAGTGCATGTGCAGGCAGACAGGCACCATTCCTTGAGCCGCACGGCCCATCAATGCAGTTCCACCGTGCCCACCGTGCCCACCGTGATCCAGGCTGTTTCCGCACCATCCCCACCGTGATTCACGGCTGGTGCAGCGGTTCCGGCTGCATGCCCGCCGTGATTCACGCGGTTGCGATGCAGGGAACGGCACGGCAGGCGATCGTCACCATTTTTCCACTCGCGCGACACGAACAACCCGAACGCCCCGCGCGGCTGCACGATCTGCGGCTGCAGCGTCGGCGGCTGGACGAGGAAGCGCGGGCCGAACGTCGTCTCGATGCGGTAGTTGCGCGTGAAGCGGTACTCCCAGCGCACGCCCGGCACGGGGCGCGTGGCGCTGGTGGTGCTCCCGAAGAGGAGCGACGGGCGCGCGTTCACGCCGATGTAGGTGCGCGTCCCGAAGTAGCGCCCGTACTCCACCTCGGTGAAGTCGTTGAGCACCGTCGCGATCCGCGTCAGGTTCGCGCGGAAGAGCTCGGGCGGCACCTCCACCGCGGTGATGTTGAGCACGTCGGCACCGAGCCAGCGCGAGACGTTCCCCTCCACCTGGTCGAGCGCGATGCCGAGCGCCACCGGGGCGAGCTGCGCGCTGAGGAGCGCCGCTGTGGCGCCCACGAAGCTCCCCTGCGCGCCGGCGCCGCTCAGCCCCGCTCCCTCCTGCGAGAGCAGCGTGCCGGTGTTGCGCCCGAACGCGAGATACGAGATCAGGTCGCTCTGCGGCACCGGCGGCTGCGCGTCGCTCTCCAGCGAGAGGCGTGGCCGCTCGAGCGTGCCGCCGATGTTCAGCCGGATCGCCAGCGTCTGCGACGCCGCCTGCCGCACGGAGTACTCGGCGATCGCCTGCAGCAGCGGGTTGGTGGCCGGCGTCTCCGGCAGGAAGGTCGCCGAGCCGCGCACCACGTTGAAGCGCTTGCCGAAGAACTGGTACTGCCCGCGCTCGGTGGAGACGGTGCCGTCGAGCGTCACCAGCCCCGTGGCGGGGTTCACCGACGCCAGCACCTCGCCGTCGGTGAAGACCTCCACGTTGAGCGCGCTCCCGCGCACCCAGACGTCGCGGTCGACGCGCGCCGACACGTTCATCTTGAGCCCGCGCACGAAGTCCGACGGCGGCGTCACGAGGCCGCGCGCCACCGCCAGCGAGCTGTCGACCGCACTGAAGACCGTCGGGTCGTCAGCGCTCAGCACCGTCACGTCCTTGCCGCCGTCGGGGAGGTAGTAGAAGCCGTTGCGGATGCGCACGCTCCCCTCGATGCGCGCGTCGCGGTACGGCCCGGTGAGGGTGAGGTCGGTGAAGCCGCGCATGCGCCCCATCTGCCCGTCGAAGAAGCGCGCGTTGCGCGAGACGAGCGTGAGGTCGAAGACCGGATTGGTCGCCTTGGTGACCGAGATCCCGCCGCGTATCGTCGTCCAGCCGTCGCCCGACTTCGCGCGGATCGAGTCGACGACGATCGAGTCGCCGCGCAGCTTGAGGTCGGCGATGATCGGCTCCACGGTGAGCTCCACCGGGACCACGAAGGCGCCGCCGTCGCGCAGCGCGAGCTGCCCCTCGAAGCGGAGATCGTCGGGGAGCGTGCCGCGCACCTGCACACGCCCCACCGCCACGCCCTTGAGGTCGGTCACCGACTCGCTCAGCTCCGGGAGCTCGGCGAGGTCGAGCGAGTCCATGCGGATGTCGGCGGTGAGCGGCGTGTCGAGCAGCCGCGTCGTCGCGCCGGTGAGCGCGAGGTCGATCGGGATCGTGGCCGTCGCACGGAGCGTCGGTTGCTGTCCGGCGCGACGCAGCTCGCTCACCGCCTGCATCTCGCGTGCGGCATACGTGAAGCGCAGGCGCGCTTCCGGGAGCGAGTCGCCGTCGAGGACGATGTCGCGGATCGCGCCGAGGAACTGGATCTTCGGATCGCGCGCCGTGCCGTCGAGGTAGACGTCGAGCGAGACGCGGCCGTCGGCCGGTGTGCGCGCCTGCGCGAGGTCGGCGAGGTCGCGCACCTGCGTGTTGCGGAGCACGAGCGTGGCGGTTGCGCGCCCCGCGGTGTCGATCGCCGCGTCGAGCGCGAGACGCGCGTCGCCGGCGGTCTCGAGCACGAGCGAATCGATCGTCAGCCGGCCGTCGGCCCAGCGCGCGCGCCACGGCGTGGTGTTCGCCCACGCGCTCGTGGGGAGCCGCAGCGACGTGGAGTCGACGCGCGCCGCATACGAGCGATCGTCGACCGCCAGCGCCCCATCGATCCCCACCTCGGTCGAGTCGAGGAAGCGCGCGCGGAGCGCGAGCCGTCCCGTGCCGCTCTCCACGCGCCGGTCGCGCCACGCGTAGGTCGCCTGCGCACGCGCCGAGTCCACCTGGTAGCCGGCGGCGTTCACGTCGTTCACCGTCGTCACCAGGCGCGCGCTGGTGGCGGCGGTACGCCAGTGCTCCAGGTCGACGCCGAGCGCGATCCGCCGCGCCACGTTCCCGCCCACCGCCAGCTGGGAGGCGGTGAGGTCGGCGATGACGCTCACGTCGTCCACGTTGCCGCGCACGCGCGCGAGCGCGCGCACCGCGCCGTCGATCGAGTCGCGCCGGATCGGTGGCGGCGGGACGATGCGCGTCGACACCGGCGGGAGGCCGCGCGCGAGGCGCGGG
>JALOPO010000472.1 GCA_025453855.1 Gemmatimonadaceae bacterium | reverse complement strand
CCTCGGCCGTGATCGTGTCGCCGGCCGCGTTGCGGTAGAACTCGCGCCGCTTCGTGAAGTCGCGCCAGGCGCCGTCGACCTTGTAGCGCGTCGGTTTCGCCGGGACGTCGACCTCCTCGAGGTAGTAGTCGGCGACGTCGCCGCCGGTGTTGGTGAAGGTCCAGGCGACGTGCGGATTGAAGCCGATGACGATGGTGGGCGATCCGGGGAAGGTCACGCCGTAGACGTCGAGCGTGTCCCTCACCACCAGGTGCGCCTCGTACCAGATGCTCGGCAGCGTGAGGTCGAGATGCGGATCGCCGGCGAGCATGGCGCCACGCGAGGCCGTGCGACGCGGCCCGACCGCCCAGTTGTTGGAGCCGAGCGCGTCACCGCCGTCGACGCGCGGGGCGAGGCCGCGCGTGACGCGTTCCACCGCACGCGCCGCGGCGGCGGGGCCGAGCAGCGTGCTGTCGGGTGCGCCCGGCGGCGGGAGCGTCGCGAAGGCCTCGCGCGGCGCGGTGCGACCGGGAACGGGCTGGATCGGCTCCTGCAGCGGCATGTCACGCGGAAAGAGCGCGTCGGCCGCGGCGCGCCCCACGAGTGCGGCGACGCGCGTGCGCTGCAGGTCCTCCGGGTCGTAGGCGAGCGTCATCGCCATGCGCATCAGGAGGTACGTCGCGTACTTCGGCTCCCAGCGCGGCATCGGCTCGACGCCAAGGATCTTGTACTCGATGGGCGTGGTGGCGGGCGTCATCGTCGCGCGGTACGCGTTGGCACCGTTGGCGAAGGCGATCATCGCCTGCTTCCCCGCATCGCTGTCGGGAACGGCGGCCCACTTGCGCTCGGCGGCCCAGTCGAGGCCGATGTGGCGCGCCTCCTGGTCGACCTCGAGCGCACGCGCGCCCACGAGCTCCGTGAGGCGTCCGGCCGCGGCGCGATAGCTCAGCTCCATCTGGAACCAGCGGTCGCGCGCCACGACGTAGCCGAGTGCCGTGTAGGCGTCGCGCTGCGAGCTGGCGAAGATGTGCGGGACGCCGCGCGCATCGATGCGAACATCCACCTTGCCGGCGAGCCCCGGGATCGCGTCGCGGGCATCGGCGGGCAGGTCGCCCTCGCGCACGGCGGCGGCGACGCCCGTCACCGGGTCGACGAGCGGGCCGATGGGCGGCACGGGGCCGACGCCGCGAGCGCAGACGTAGACCAGACCGGCGGTGCCGAGTCCGGTGAGGACGGTGCCGACGAGGGTGCGGGCCATGCGAACCGTGGGTGGGAGGGGAGATGCGACGACGGCCGCCCGCGAGCTGCGGACGGCCGTCGCTGGCCGGAGCACGTGCGCCGACTCACACGGTAGCGACCGGCGCGCGTCCGAGGGAGCGGAGCTTGGTCTCGAGGCCGCCCAGGAGCGTGTCGAACGACTTCTGGAACGAGGCCAGCCCCTCGAGGAGGAGCTTGTCGGTGACCGCGGTCATGCTGATCCCCTCGCTGGCGAGCGTCTGCATGAGCGCCCGCGCGGTGTCGACGCCGGCATCGACGGTGCGCGCCACCTCGCCATGGTCCTGGAAGGCGACGATGGTGGCCGGGGGCATGGTGTTGACCGTGTCGGGGCCGACGAGCTGCTCCACGTACACGACGTCGCGGTAGGCGGGGTTCTTGGTGCTCGTGCTCGCCCAGAGCGGGCGCTGCACGTGCGCGCCCTGCGTGCGGAGCGCATCCCACCGCGGGCCACTGAAGTGCTTCTGGAAGAGCGCGTAGGCGAGCTTGGCGTTGGCGATCGCCGCCTTCCCCTTGAGCGCGCCGAGGCGCGACTTGCCGATGTCGTCGGCCTGCGCGATGAGCGCGTCGAGGCGGGCGTCGACCTCGCTGTCGACGCGGCTGATGAAGAAGCTGGCGACGCTCGCCACATGGCGCAGGTCGCCGCCGGCGGCGAGGCGATCCTCGAGGCCGCCGAGGTAGGCCTCGATCACGCGGCGGTAGGCATCGACGGCGAAGAGGAGCGTGACGTTCACGTCGGTGCCCGGCACCTTGATCATCACGTTCGGGCGGTTGACGAGCTGCCAGAGGCGGTGCGCCTCCTCGATCGTCCCCTGCGCGTCGTTGGCGACGGTGGGCGAGACCTCGATCGAGACGTAGCCGTCGACGCCACCGGACGACTCGTAGACGCCGCGGAAGAGGTCGCAGGCGGCGCGCACGTCGTCGGAGGCGACGAGCTCGAAGAGCTGCCCGGTGGTGAGGTGATCGGGGGCGGCGGCGAGCTGGGCATCGTAGGCGGTGCCCTGCGCGAGCGCCTTCTCGAAGATGGTCGGGTTCGAGGTCTGCCCGACGAGCGCATCGGCGGCGATCTGCCGCGCGAGCGAACCGTCGACGAGCATCGTGCGGTCGATGTTGTCGAGCCACACGCTCTGTCCGGCGGCGTGGAGCTTGTGAAGACGGGAGAACGTCATGACGACGGATGAGCGAGGCGGGGACGAGCGCGGCCGCCGCGACGCGCGACGGGCCACCCGGAAGCTAATCCGGATGGCCCGTGGCCCGTTCGCGGCGGCCCCGCCCGGTCGGTCAGCGGCGGACCGGCGCGGTGGCGCGCGGATGCGCCCCGGTCAGGGGACGACGACGACCGGGACCGAGAACTCGCTCTTCCCCCACGCCATGCGGAGGGTGCCGCCCAGCGGCTGACCCTGCTCGGCATTCGGGACGAGCGCGATCACGAACGCATCCTGCGCGTCCGGCAGCTCGCGGCGCGTCATGGCGGTGCGGCCGAGGTCCTGCGCCTGGCTGTACTCGGTGCCCCACTGGCCGGTCTGCTTGTTCACCACGAGCTGCATCCCCGACTTCGGGCTCCAGCGCGAGTAGAGCGTGTAGCTCCCCTTCGGCACGGCGAGGTCGCCGATGCGGAGGTTCACGTCGGTGGTGAAGGCGGTGGCGGCGTTGGCGCCGGTGCGCCAGATCGTGTCGGCGGGGATGAGCGTCCCCTCGACCGCGCGCCCGCGCGCGAAGGGCTGGCCGTAGTCGACCTTGACGGTGAGCGGCGCGGCGCCGCGCACGCCGGTGCCGATGTTCATGGTGGTGGTGGCGCGCGTCGAGGGGGCGACGCGCATCTGGGGCGCGCCCTGCGCGAGGAGCGGCGAGGCGGCGGCGGTGGCGACGAGCGCCAGCGCGAGCAGGTGTCGCATGACGTGGAATCGGTGCGGGTGGGTGGCGCGGCCGGATCGGGCGGCGCCCGAGGACGCGGGAACATACGTGGCTCGCGGTGCCACGTTCCATGCTCGTCGTGCACGGCACGCCATGGCGCGCGGTCGGGGCCGCTGGTTCCGGGGTGCATAGCTTTGCCGCGTGCCCACGACGTCGATGCTCCTCGCCGCCCTCCTCGCGCTCCAGGGCGCGGCCGCGCTCCTCCTGCTCGCCCGGCTCGCGCGGGGGCGCACGCGTCGCCCCCCGGTGGAGCCGATCCTCGGCGACGCGCACGCGGGGGCAGCGACGGTGACGATCGCGACGCTCGACGAGGCGCGGCGGGTGGGGCCCTGCCTGGCGGGGCTCGAGCGGCAGGGGGCGGCGATGGCGCGCGCGCACCTGGTCGACAGCCGGAGCACCGATGGGACCTGGGAGCTGCTGCAGGCCGCGGCCGCGCGCGATCCGCGCCTCGTCCCGATGCACGATCCGCCATTGCCGGCGGAATGGGTGGGCAAGGTGTGGGCGCTGCAGCACGGCCTGACACAGGCGACCACGCCGTGGGTGCTGGGGATGGACGCCGACACCGAGGCGCAGCCCGGGCTCGTGGCCGCGGCCGTGGATGCGGCCGAGCGCCTCGGCTACGACGCGGTGAGCTTCAGCCCGCGCTTCGACGGGATGACGGTGGCCGAGCAGTGGCTGCAGCCGGCGATGCTGTGCACGCTCGTCTACCGCTTCGGGCCGAGCGGTGACCGGCAACCGGGCGCGGATCGCGTGATGGCCAACGGGCAGTGCTTCCTCGCGAAGCGCGAGGTGCTGCTGCGGTTCGGCGGCTACGAGAGCGCACGCCGCAGCTGGTGCGACGACGTGACGCTCGCGCGGCACCTCGCGCGCAACGGCTGCCGCGTGGGCTTCCTCGACGGATCGAAGCTCTACACGGTGCGCGCCTACGACAGCATCGGGCAGATGTGGCGCGAGTGGGGGCGGTCGATCGATCTCAAGGATGCGACGACGCCGGTGCGGCAGTGGCTCGACGTGGCGTTCGTGGTGCTGACGATGGGGGTGCCATTGCCCGCGCTGGTGCTGGCGCTCGCATTCGGGCTCCCCGACTGGCGCGCCGGCGACGCGCAGCGCTGGTGGGTGCAGCTGAATGCCGCGCTGGTGGCGATCCGCGTGCTGCTGCTCTTCGGGCTCGCCGGGTCGTACGCGCGGCGGCACTGGACCTTCTGGCTGAGCTGGACCGCCGATCCGGTGGCGGCGCTGCGCATCGTGCTCAGCACGCTCAAGCGTCCGCG
>JALOPO010000471.1 GCA_025453855.1 Gemmatimonadaceae bacterium | reverse complement strand
AACGGGGACGACCGGAGGACGGGGACTGATGGGGCGTGTGCATGGCGTCGAGTGCGCGTGTCGGGCAGGTGCGCCCCTCCGTCCACACCGTTCCCTCCGGCCGCTCAGCACCGTGCTCACCGCACGCGGCCGATCGGATCACGTGGCCACTCGCGCACGACGATCGTGGTTCGGCGACGCGTGGCGCCAGCCACGAGCGTGACGGTGTAGCTGCCCGGCGGCACGCGACGCAGCTCGGCCGGGGAGACGGGGGCGCCGAGTTCGCGCGGGCGCTGGCGCTCGCGCGTGAGGTCCCACGTCGCACGCTGCAGCCCCGCGTAGCCGGGGGCCTGCAGCGTGCGCACCGTGTCGCCGGCGGCATCGGTGATCACCAGGCGCACGTTCGACTCGCGCGCGTCGCGCAGCCAGTACTGGATCACCGCGCCGCGCGGCGGGTTGGCGGCCACGTAGGGACGCTGCCCGAAGTCCGGGAGCGTCCCCGAGTAGCGGTACTGCCATGTGGGCGCGACCGGGAAGAGCGCGATGCTGTCGGCGCGCACGCTGTCGGTGAGTGCCTCGACCGGGGCGGCACTGGCCACGAACAGCCCGCGCCCGTGCGTGGCCAGCACCAGCTCGCGCTGGTCGAACGACATGCTGAACTTCTCCACCGGCACCGGCGGCAGCCCGCGCCCGTAGCGGTGCCACTGCCGGCCGCCATCCACCGTCACCCACGCGCCGCGCGCCGTGCCCGCCCACACCACGTTCGCGTTCACCGGGCTCTCGAAGAGCGTGTGCACGCTCTGGTCGGGCGGCAGCCCGCCCGCGATCGCGGTCCACGTGCGCCCGAAGTCGGTGGTGCGATAGGCGTAGGGGCGATAGTCGTCGCGATGATGGCAATCGTAGGCCAGCCACGCCGTTCCCTCGGCGTGGTAGGAGGCGGCGATGTGGTTCACGAAGCAGCGCACCGGCGCATCCTTCGGCAGCTGCGCGGTGACGTTCGTCCACGTCGCACCGCCGTCGCGCGTGACCCAGACCAGCCCGTCGTCGCTTCCGGCCCAGAGCACGTCGCGGTTGCGCGGTGACTCGGCCAGCGAGAAGAGCGCGCGATAGCTCGTGCTCCCGGTGTCGGCCTCGGGGCGACGCCGATCGGCGCGCGTGAGGTCGGGCGAGATCACGTCCCACTCGCCGCGCGCCGGCCGCAGCCGGATCACCCGGTTGGCCCCCACGTAGACGACGCTCGAGTCGTGCTGCGACTGCAGCATCGGCGAGGTCCAGCCCCAGGTGAGGCCGTAGCCCGCCTCGCGCCCCGCATCGAGGACCTGGGGCGTGATCGGATCGCGCTGCCAGGTGCGCAGGTTCACGCGCACCATGTTCCCGAACTGGAGCCCGGCGTACACGGTGCCGGCATCGTGCCACGGCACCTGCACGTGCATCCCGTCGCCGCCGTACACCGGGTACCAGTCGGCGTCGATCACCCCGGACGAATCGCGCGTGCGGCTCGGCCCGCACCACGTGTTGTTGTCCTGGAGCCCGCCGCAGAGCTGGTACGGCGCGTGGGCGCTGTCCACGACCACGGTGTAGAACTGCGCCACCGGGATCACCTGGTGCTCCCACGCCCGCCCGCCGTCGCGCGTGAGGTAGACGCCACCGTCGTTGCCGAGCAGGCGATGGTCGGAGTCATCGGGATCGATCCAGAGCGCGTGATGGTCGACGTGCACGTTGACCATCGAGTCGGGGCCCACGGTGCGCCCGCCATCCCTGCTGGAGAGGAGCGGTGTGTTGGTGAGCCAGAGCCGATCGGCGTTGCGCGGGTCGACGATCACGTCGTCGTAGTAGTAGTGCGCGGTGGGCTGCAGGTCGTTGACGCGCGTCCACGTCGCCCCGGCATCGGCCGAGCGGAAGAGCCCACCCACCGGCTGTGCCCCGCCCTGGACGATCCCGCGATCGACGGTCACCATCGCGTAGACGACCTTCGGATCGGCCGGCGACGTGGCGACGCCGATGCGTCCGAGATCGCGCCACGGCAGCCCGTTGCGCCGCGTGCTGTCCGTGAGGCGCGTCCAGGTGCGCCCCGCGTCGCTCGATCGCCAGAGCGCGCTCCCGGCGCCCGCCCCCTGCATGCGCGAGCCGCCGAGTCGCAGGCGATGCCAGCTGGCCGCGTAGATAACGTCGGGAGCGCCGGGCTCGAACGCCATGTCGACGATCCCGCTCGTGTCGTTCACGAAGAGCACCTTGTTCCACGTCGCGCCGCCGTCGGTCGACTTGAAGACCCCGCGATCACGGTTCGGCCCCCAGAGATGCCCATCGCCTTCCACGTGCGTCCGCCATCGGTGGAGCGATGCACGCCGTTCCCCCACGCCTGCGAGCGCAGCGAGTTCTTCTCGCCCGTGCCGACCCAGATCACCGCCGTGTCGCTCGGTGCCACGGCCAGGTCGCCGATGCTCAGCGCGCCGATGCTGTCGGCGATCGGGCGCCAGGTGATGCCCCCGTTCGTCGTCCGCCAGACGCCGCCGCCCGCCGTCCCCACGTAGTAGCTCTTGCGGAAGGGGCGCGGCACCGCGAGCGCGGTGATCCGTCCGCTCATCGCCGCCGGCCCGATCGCGCGCATCGGGATCGCGCCCGCGAGCTTCGCGATCGTGGCACTGTCCATGGAGATCGGCGCGGCCGCCGCGGGCTTCG
>JALOPO010000039.1 GCA_025453855.1 Gemmatimonadaceae bacterium | reverse complement strand
CGGCGCGTGGCGCGGATGATCTGCTGCAGGTGGGCGAGGTTCTCGACCTCGACGACCATCGACCCGACCGCCTTGCCGTCGATCGCCTTGAGCTCCATCTGCTTGATGTCGGTGCCGGTGCCGCTCACCGCACTGGCCACATCGGCGTAGAGGCCGCGTCGATCGGAGCCCTCGATGGCGAGGCGCACCGTGAAGCGCTCCCCTTCCTTCTCCTGCCAGTCGATGTCGAGGCGACGCTCGGGCTCGTGCGCGAGCGGGAGGAGGTTGGGACAGTCGGCGCGGTGGATGCTCACCCCGCGCCCGCGCGTCACGTAGCCGACGACGCTGTCGCCCGGCACCGGCTGGCAACACTGGGCGTAGCGGATCATCAGCCCGTCGACGCCCTGGATGCGCACCGCCGCGTCGCGCGGCGTGCCGCGCACCCGGTCGACGAGGCGCGTGATCACGCTGGGCGCCTTGGGCTCCTCGACGTCGTCGAGCGTCGGGTGCAGCGTCTTGAGCACCTGCGCCATGGCGATCTCGCCCTGCCCGATCGCCGCCAGCAGGTGCACGTGATCGGTGAGGTGCAGCGTGCGCGCCGCCCTGTCGAGCGCCTCGTCGTTCGCCTTGGCGAGGCGCCGGCGCCGCAGCTCGCGGTCGAGGATCTCGCGGCCGAGCTTCTGGCTGGTGGCCTGCTCCTCCTGCCGCAGCCACTGGCGGATCTTGTGGCGCGCGCGGCTGGTGCGCACGTGCGCGAGCCAGTCGCGGCTCGGGCGCGCGCTCGGGGCCGTGAGGATCTCCACCGTCTCCGAGTTCTTCAGGGGGCGCGAGAGCGGCGTGATGCGCCCGTTCACCTTGGCGCCATTGCAGCGCAGCCCGACCGCGGTGTGGACCGCGAAGGCGAAGTCGATCGGCGTCGCCCCCTTGGGGAGCTGCACCACGTCGCCGGTCGGGGTGAAGACGAAGATCTCGTCCTGGTAGAGGTCGAGCTTCAGGAACTCGAGGAACTCGTCGGGCGTCTTGGCATCGAGCTGCAACTCGAGCACCTGGCGGAACCAGGCGAGGTGCCGATCGAGTTCGCCCGGCTTGCTGTCGTCCTTGTAGCGCCAGTGGGCGGCGATCCCGTAGTCCGCGGTGCGGTGCATCTCGCGGGTGCGGATCTGGATCTCGAAGAGCTGCTTCTGCGGCCCGAAGACGGTGGTGTGCAGCGACTGGTAGCCGTTCGACTTGGGCTGCGCGATGTAGTCCTTGAAGCGCTCCTGCAGCGGGCTGAGGCGCTCGTGGATGATGCCCAGCGCGTGGTAGCAGTCGGGGACGGTCTCGACCATCACGCGCACGGCGAGCAGGTCGTAGATCTCCTCGTACGGCTTGTTGCGCTTCTGCATCTTCTTCCAGATCGACCACAGGTGCTTCGGCCGTCCGCTCACCTCGGCGCTCGTCATCCCGGCCGCGTCGAGCGCCTCGCGGATCGGCCCCACGACGCTCGCGATCAGCGCCTCCCGCTCGTCGCGCTTGGCGCTCACGAGGCGGGCGAGCGCGCGGTACTCCTCGGGCTCGAGGTACTTGAAGGCGAGGTCCTCGAGCTCCCAGCGCATCTGCGCCATGCCGAAGCGGTGGGCGAGCGGCGCGTAGATGTCGAGCGTCTCCTGCGCGATCCGGCGGCGCTTCTCCTCGGGCATGTGCTCGAGGGTGCGCATGTTGTGGAGCCGGTCGGCGAGCTTGATGATGATGACGCGCGCGTCGCGGGCGATCGAGAGCAGGAGCTTGCGGTAGTTCTCGACCTGCCGCTCCTCCTTGGACGCGAACTCGATGCTCGCGATCTTGGTCAGCCCGTCGACGATCGTCGCGACCTCGGGGCCGAACTCGCGCTCCACGTCGGCGACGGTGATCGCGGTGTCCTCGACCACGTCGTGGATCAGCCCCGCGGCCACGGTCACCGAGTCGAGCGAGAGCTCGGCGAGCACGCGCGCCACCTGCACGCAGTGGACGACGTAGTCCTCACCCGAGCGCCGCTTCTGGCCCGCGTGCGCGCGCGCGCTGTACCGGTAGGCGCGCAGCAGGAGCTCGCGATCGAGCCGCGCCGGGAGCGTCCCCGGTCCCCACCCCGGCAGCACCTCCGGCTCGCCCGCCACCACCGCCGGCGTCACCGCCGTCATCACCGCCCCGTCGACAGCCACCCCGCCTCCGCGAAGCTCACGTAGCTCCCCCGTCCCACGACCACGTGGTCGCGCACGGGAATCCCCAGCAATGTGCCGGCGGCCACCAGCTGGGCGGTGGCCACCCGATCCTCGGCCGACGGCGTCGGGTCGCCGCTCGGGTGATTGTGCACGAGCACCACGCTGGCCGCCCCGTCGGCGATCGCCTCCCGGAAGACCTCGCGCGGATGGACGAGCGAGGAGTCGAGCAGCCCGCGCGTGACGAGCACGTCGCGCACGAGCCGGTGCTGCACGTCGAGGAGCGCCACGTGGAACTCCTCGACCGCCAGCGCCTCGAGGTGCGGGGCGAAGGCCGTGACCACGTCGCGCGGCGACCGGATCACCGGCCGCGGTCCCCCGACCTCCGCCGCCGCGCGCCGCCCGAGTTCGAGCGCGGCCGCCAGCACCATCGCACGCACCGGCCCGACCCCATCGACCGTCCCCAGCGCGCCGACCGGGCGCGCCCCGAGCGCCCGCAACGAGCCGTCACCCGAGGCGAGCACCTCGTGCGCCACCCCCAGGGCCGAGCGCCCCCGGATCCCCGACCCGAGCACCACCGCCAGCAGCTCGGCCGTGCCCAGCGCCCGCACCCCGACGGCGCGCAACCGCTCACGCGGTCGCTCACCGGGAGCGAGGGCCACCATCTGTGATAACCCGCTCCGGGCCGGCGCGGTAGTCGCCGTCGTGACGGCGCGCCGACGTGGCGGCACCGGGGGTGGCGTGGCGGGGAGGTGGGCATCGACAGGCATGGGCAGGCTCGGTGACGGAGGTCGGCGTGGGCGCCGCGCCGCGGGGGCGCCGCCCGATCACCACCACGGTGTCACGTCCCGCCTGCGTCACGGGTACCGGAATCGTGCAGGGTGTCCCCTCGCGCTGCAGCCCCGTCCGGGGGAGATTAGTGCGACTCCAGACGCCGCCCGGCTCGCCAGGACGGCGCTTCGCACGTGTCCCACCACGAGGCTCCTCATGCATCCTGTCCTGGTCCGCAGCACGCGCGCGGCGTTCGCTGCCGCTGCGCTGTGCATTCCGGCCCTGGTCACTGCCCAGCAGTCGTCGACCCCCGCTGCACCGGCGTCCGAGCCGTCGCAGGCGGGCACGCTCGAGCTGGGCGTCTTCGGGCAGTACAACATCCTCTCGCAGTCGCGCACCGACTTCACGTCGAACACCCCCACGACGCTCGGCCTGCGCGCGCATGTCGGCATCGGCAGCGGCCTCGGGCTCGAGTTCGAGGGGTCGCAGGCCAGCGTGACGCAGCGCAGCACGCGCCGGGACCTGTCCTACAACCAGCTCGCCGCGCGCGCCACCTTCACCAGCGCGCCGATCCTGGGCCGCACCTCGGTCGTCTTCGGCGCCGGCATCGTGCGCAGCGATTACGAGTACACGTTCCGCTACGGCCCCACGGGGATGCTCGGTCTCCGCCTCCCGGTGGGCAAGCGCTTCGCGGTGCGCGCCGATGCGCTCGTGAACCTGCTCCCGTCCACCGGCGACACCGAGGTCGGCTTCCGCGCCGGCCTGCACACGATCCTCGGCCCCGATGCCGGCCCCACGGCGGCGGATCGCAAGACGGGCAACAGGACGGTGCAGGGCCCGGGCGCGATCGAGATCGGCGGCTTCCTCGGCTACACCGTGCACGCCGTCGACTACAACATCGATCCGAGCGGCATGGGCGGCGGGCGCGTGGGCGTCTTCCTCACGTCGCGCTCGCAGCTGGAGTTCGAGTTCGGGCTCGCCGTTCCCGACATCCGCGACGAACCGCTGCAGAACCCGGGCGCGCGTCCGAACGACGGCGCCGACTACAACTACACGCCGCTCACGCTCCGCTACAACTACAACGTCCCGGTCGGCAAGAACGGCGGTGGCGTGATCGTCGGCGCGGGGCTCCTGCGCAGCGACTACGGCTGGGTGCACTACTGGGGGCCGTCGGGGCTCATCGGCTACCGTCTCCCGCTCTGGAACAACCTCTCGGCGCGCGGCGACCTGGTCACCAACTGGCTCCCGACGCCTGGTGCCGTCGACCTCTCGGCGCGCCTCGGCGTCAGCTGGACGCTTCCAGGCAAGTAAGGCGTCACGCGGCAGACGCAGCTGCGACGAGGGCGGTGCACGGGATCCCGTGCACCGCCCTCGTCGCAGCCGGCCATCGTCGTCACGCGCGCGACGACGCCATCGCCTACTGCTGCAGCTTGCGCCGCTCCGCTTCGAGCTCCTCGGGCGGGATGTCCTCGAGGATGCCGAAGGCGTTGTAGCGCTTGGTGGGGAGCGCCCGCTCCGCCGCCGGCGCGGGCGTCGGCGCCGCCCCGCCCCACTCGCCGTTGCTCGCCGCGAACTCCTCGGGCCCCTCGAGCACCACCTGCGCCTTCATGAAGCGCTCGGCGAAGGTGTGATAGACGTCCTGCATGAGGTCCACGAACATCGTGTAGGCCTCCTGCTTGTACTCGACGAGCGGGTCCTTCTGCCCCCACGACCGGTAGTGGATCGCCGCACGCAGCTGGTCCAGGTCGTAGAGGTGGTCCTTCCACTTCTCGTCGAGCACCATGAGCATCACGTGCGCGAGGAGCTGGCCGCTGATCCCCTCGCCCGCCTGGTCGCGCACGAGGTCGAGCTCGACGAGCTTCTGGTCGAAGGCCGCGAGGGCCGCCTCCACCGCGGCCTGCTGCGCGTCGGGAATCGTGGCCGGCCGCGTGCCGCCCTCGGCGAAGGCCGGCACCTGCAGGAGGTACTGCATGAGCAGCTCCTGCTGCAGCACCGCCAGGTCCCACTGCTCGGCGTTGTCGTAGTCGGCCAGCGCGGTCTCCACGCGGCGTGCGACCGCCTTCTCGACCATCTTGCGCGCCTCGCCCTTGAGCTCCTCGCCCCCCTCGAGCGCGAAGTCGCGGAGCGAGTAGACCACCTCGCGCTGCTGGTTCATCACGTCGTCGTACTCCAGCAGCCGCTTGCGCGCCTGGAAGTTCTGGAGCTCGACGCGCTTCTGCGCCTGCTCGATGGAGCGCGTGATGAGCGGGTGCGTGAGCATCTCGCCCTCCTGCGCCCCCATGCGGTCCATGAGCCGCGCGATGCGGTCGGAACCGAACAGGCGCATCAGGTCGTCCTCGAGCGAGAGGAAGAACTGGCTCGCCCCCGGATCCCCCTGGCGCCCCGCGCGGCCGCGCAGCTGCCGGTCGATGCGCCGCGACTCGTGGCGCTCGCTGCCGATGATGTGCAGCCCGCCCATCTCCTCGACGTCGACGAGCTTGTTGTCGGCATCCTTCACCTGCGACGGCTTCGCCTCGCGCACCGCCGGGTCGGGCAGCTTGATGTCGGTGCCGCGGCCGGCCATGTTCGTCGCGATCGTGATCGCGCCCGGCAGGCCGGCGTTGGCCACGATCTCGGCCTCGCGCTGGTGGTACTTGGCGTTGAGGACCTGGCACTTCATGCCGGCGCGCTGGATCATGCGCGCGATCGTCTCCGACACCTCGACGTTCACCGTGCCCACGAGCACCGGGTAGCCGAGGGCGTGCAGCCGCTTCACCTCGTCGACCATGGCGTTGTACTTCTCGCGCCGTGTCTTGTAGACGAGGTCCTGCCGGTCGTCGCGGATGACGGGGCGATTGGTGGGGATGACCGACACCTCGAGCCCGTAGATCTCGTGGAACTCGGTCTCCTCGGTCTCCGCCGTCCCGGTCATCCCCGCCAGCTTCCGGTACATGCGGAAGTAGTTCTGGATGGTGACCGTCGCCATCGTCTGCGTCTCGCCCTTCACCTGCACGCCTTCCTTGGCCTCCACCGCCTGGTGGAGCCCCTCGGACCAGCGGCGGCCGGGCATCGTGCGCCCGGTGAACTCGTCGACGATGAGCACCTGCCCGTCCTGCACCACGTAGTTCACGTCGCGCTCGTAGAGCGCGTGCGCGCGCAGCAGCTGGTGCACGATGTTCAGCCGCTCGGAGCGCATCGCGTACTCGTGGTTCACCGCGTTGCGCGCCTGGATGCGGTGCGTGGCATCGAGCGACGGGTCGTGGTCGATGCGCCCGATCTCGACGGCGATGTCGGGGAGGACGAACGCCTCGCCCGTCATCTTGGCCATCTCGTCGACACCGCGATCGGTGAGGTGCACGGTGTGGCCGCGCTCGTCGAGCACGAAGAGGAGCTCGTCCTCGATGTCGCGGAAGAGCTGCTTGTTCGCCGGGAGCTTGCGGTCGGCGAGGTGCTCGAGCTCGCGCCGCTGCACCGCCTGCTTGATCCCCTGCTCGCCGAGCACCTTCATGAGGCGCTTGTTCTTCGGGCTCCCGAGCTGCGCCTTGTAGAAGCGCAGGCTCGCCCCGTCCGGGTCGCTCTCCTGCAGCCGCTCGCCCTCGGCCACCAGCTGCGTGACGAGCGTCTCCTGCTGGCGCACGAGGCGCGTCACCGCCTGGTTGTGCGACGCGTACTGCGCGTCACCCTCGTTGCCCACCGGCCCCGAGATGATGAGCGGCGTGCGCGCCTCGTCGATGAGCACCGAGTCGACCTCGTCGACGATCGCGAACCAGTGGCCGCGCTGCACGCGCTGCGCGAGCGACGCCACCATGTTGTCGCGCAGGTAGTCGAAGCCGAACTCGTTGTTCGTGCCGTAGGTGATGTCGCACTCGTACACCGCGCGCCGCTCCCATGACCCGGGCTCGGTGTCGTCGAGGCACCCCACCGTGAGGCCGAGCCACGTGAACAGGTGGCCCATCCACTGCGAGTCGCGCCGCGCGAGGTAGCTGTTGACCGTCACCAGGTGTGCGCCGCGCCCCGCCAGCGCGTTCAGGTAGAGCGGGAGCGTGGCCACCAGCGTCTTCCCCTCGCCCGTCGCCATCTCGGCGATGCGGCCGAGGTGGAGCTGGATCCCGCCCATGAGCTGCACGTCGTACGGGACCATGTCCCACGTGAGCTCCTGGTTCGTGACCATCGCCGTCGTCCCCACGAGGCGTCGCGACGCCTCGCGCACGGTCGCGAAGGCTTCCGGGAGGAGCTCGTCGAGCGTGTCGGCGATCGCCTGCCGCAGCTTCGCCTCGGCGCCGCCGCGCCCGTCGGGGCCATTCAGCTCGTCGTCGAGTCGCTCCCGCTCGGCGCTGTCGGCGGCGGCGCGCTTGGCCTCCTTGAGCTCGGCCACCCGCGCCTCGAGGGCGCCGGTGCGCTCGTCGAGCACGGCGCGGAACTTCGCCGTCTGCGCCTGCAGCGTGGCGTCGTCCACGGCCGCGAGCTGCGCCTCGAAGCGCTTGATCTCGTCGATGATCGGGCGCATGCGCTTGGACTCGCGCTGGTGGCGCGTGCCGAAGAGCTTGCCGAGGACGTCCTTGAGCATGTGTTTCCTCTAGCGATACAGCGCGTGGTGCGCGATGTGCGCGGCCACCGCATCGGCCACGAATCCCCGGAGCGACAGGCCGTCCCGCACCCGTGCCCGGACCTCGGTCGAACTGATGTCGACCCGGCGGCTGGCGAGGGCGATCGCCCCCGGCGGCCACCCGGTGGCGGGCGCCGGGCGCCCGTCACGTTCCAGCACCACCAGCCGGACCTGCGCGAGCAGCCGCGCGGGTTCGCGCCAGCGGTCGAGCGACGCCACCGCGTCCGCCCCCACCAGGAGGTGCAGGTCGTCGTCGGGGTGCGCCGCCCGGTGGGCCGACACCGTGTCAACCGTGAATGATAACCCGCCCCGCTCCACTTCCGACGCGTTCACGCCGAAGCGCGCATCGCCGGCGACCATCGCCCCGACCATCGCCAGCCGATCGCGGTCCGAGGCGACGTGCCCCTGCGCCTTGAGCGGCTGCCGCGCCGTCGGGACGAAGTCCACCCGGTCGAGCCCGAGCCGCTCGAGCGCGTCGACGGCCACCAGCCAGTGGCCGAGATGCGGCGGATCGAAGCTCCCGCCGAAGAGCCCGACCTTCACGCCCCGCGGGGCGGCGCCGAGGCCGCGTCGGCCGGCACGATCCGCGCGCTCCCGGAGTCGGGGCGCGCCGCCGGCGCCGCCACCGGACGGGCGGCCGGCGTCGCGGGCGGAGCCGGACAGACGCGCCGCACCTCCGCATCCTGCGCGAACTTGCCGCGCAGCGCCGTGCACGCCTCGGTTGCCTCCTCGGCGTACCGGATCGCGCGGTACGACTCCACCAGCCGCAGGTAGGCGTCGCGCACGCGCGGCGTCTCGGGATGGTTCGTGATCACCGACTTGAAGTAGATGATCGCCGGGTCGTACGCCTTGCGCCGCAGGTAGTAGTAGCCGGTGAGGTACTCCTTGCTGGCGAACCACTGGTCGAGCGTCGCCAGCTCGCGCTGCGCGTCCTTCACCTGGCGCGCGTCGGGATAGACGGCCATCAGCGTGCGGAACGTGGCCTGCGCGGTCTGGCCGTAGCCCGCATCGTGCTCCGGCGAGCGCCAGAGCTTCTGGTAGCTGCGCGCGGAGCGCAGGAGCGCCTCCGGGGCGAGCGTGTCCTCCGGCCACCCCTCGGCCAGCCGCGAGTAGCTCTGCGCGGCGAGCAGGTGCTCCTGGCGACCGGTGCGCGCATCGCCGAGGAGGAGGTGCGCGCGCGGCAGCAGCGTGTCGCGCTGCGCGAGGTCGGTGGTCAGCTTCTCGAACGCGGCCACGGCGTTGTCCCACCGCTTCGCGCGCAGCTCGCGCACGCCGGCGGTGAAGAGCTCGTCGGGGCGACCGGCATAGCGCTCGGGACGGAGCGTCTTCGCGCCGCAGGCCGGGAGCACCGCGAGCACGGCGAGGAGCGGGAGCACGACCGACGCCCGTCGCCGGGCGACGGTCCGCAGACGCCGCACGCTCATGCGGTCGCGAGCGCGCCGCGCTCGAGCTCCGCCCGGAAGTACTCCGCCGTGCGACGGACCCCCTCCTCGAGCTGCACCGTGGGCTCCCACCCGAGCTGCGTCCGTGCCTTGGTGATGTCGGGGCGGCGCTGCTTGGGGTCGTCCTCGGGGAGCGGCCGGTACACGACCTCCGATCGCGACCCGGTGACGCGGAGCACGACCTCGGCCAGCTCCTTCATGGTGAACTCGTTCGGGTTGCCGATGTTCGTCGGCTCGTGATCGCCGTGCATGAAGAGCCGGTGGATCCCCTCGACCTCGTCCAGGCAGTAGCAGAAGCTGCGCGTCTGCTCGCCGGTGCCGAAGATCGTGATCGGCTCGCCGCGCAGCGCCTGCACGATGAAGTTCGAGACCACGCGCCCGTCGCGCGGGCGCATGCGGGGGCCGTAAGTGTTGAAGATGCGCAGGATCCGGGTGTCCACGCCGTGGGCGCGGTGATAGGCCATGGTCATCGCTTCGGCGAAGCGCTTCGCCTCGTCATAGACCCCGCGCGGGCCGACAGGGTTCATAGGCCATGGTCATCGCTTCGGCGAAGCGCTTCGCCTCGTCATAGACCCCGCGCGGGCCGACAGGGTTCACGTGCCCCCAGTAGCTCTCCGGCTGCGGATGCACGAGCGGGTCGCCGTACACCTCGGAGGTCGAGGCGAGCAGGAACCGCGCCCCCTTCGCCTTGGCGACCCCGAGGGCGTTGTGCGTGCCGAGCGAGCCGACCTTGAGCGTCTGGATACCGTCGACGAAGATGAACTGCGACACGTCGTGGCGGACGAAGCGGAAGCGCTCGTGCCCCATGAGGTGCGCGAGGTTCTCCGGCCGCCCGGTGATGAAGTTGTCCATGCCGACCACCTCGTGGCCGTCGGCGAGGAAGCGGTCGGCGAGGTGCGAGCCGAGGAAGCCGGCGGCGCCGGTGATGAGGATGCGCATGGTCGGAGGTGCTCAGTCGGCGGCGGGGCGGCCGACGCAGTCGTAGCGGAAGCCGTGGGCGCGCATGCGCGCGGGGTCGTACAGGTTCCGCATGTCGACGAGCACCGGCGCGCGCAGCGCCGCCCGCACGCGCGGCCAGTCCGGCGAGCGGTACTCGTTCCATTCGGTCATGAGCACCAGCGCATCGGCGCCGGTGCAGGCGCCGTAGGCATCGGCGGCGAACGTGATCCGGTCGCCGAGGCGGCGCCGCGCCTCGTGCATCGCCTCGGGATCGTGCGCGGCGACGCTCCCGCCGGCGGCCAGCACGTTCTCGATCAGCGTCAACGCGGGCGCCTCGCGCATGTCGTCGG
>JALOPO010000470.1 GCA_025453855.1 Gemmatimonadaceae bacterium | reverse complement strand
CCGTAGGCGAGCTTGTTCACGAAGAGCCAGTCGCCGACGAGCATCTCGGGGACCATGCTCGGGCTGGGGATGCGGAACGCCTCGAGGAGGAAGGTCCGCACGACGAGGAAGAGGACGATCGGGATCGTCCACCCCTTCACGAAGTCGAGCACGCGCGACGCGGGGGCGGCGGGGCGCGCGCCGCGCGCCTCGGCGACGACGTTGCGGGCGGGGGCCGGCGGGCCGGCGGGCTTGGTGGTCTCGGGCGGCACGGTGCGGCGCGCGGGACGGAGGAAGGGGAAACGCACGAGGGCCGCTCCTCGCAGAGGACGGCCCTCGGTCCGGATTCCGGAAGATAACCCGCCCCCGGGGGGCGGGGTCCGCGCACGGCGTCGATCAGCCCTTCAGGTGCTTGCCGAGGATGCCGGTGAGCTCGAACATCGTGACCTGCTTCTTGCCGCCGAAGACGACCTTGAGCTTGTCGTCCGCGTTGATGTTCCGCTTGTTCTTCGCGTCCTGGAGGTCGTTCTTCTTGATGTAGTCCCAGATGCGCGAGACGAACTCGGTGCGCGGGCCGGGCTTCGGGCCGACGACCGCGGCGAGCTCGGGGCTCGGCGTGAGCGGCTTGTTGAACGCGCTGTTCTTCGACGCCGCCTTCTTGGCGGGGGCCTTCTTCGCCGCCGGCGCCTTCTTCGCGGCCGGGGCCTTCTTCGCGGCTGCCTTCTTCGCGGGGGCCTTCTTCACCGCCGCCTTCTTCGCCGCCTTCTTCGCAGGGCTCATCGCGGGTCCTCGGGAGTGTTGGGACGCTCGGCGGATTCCTCGGGCCCGATCGGGCGCCGTCCTGCCGGTCACGAACCGCGGTGGCGACCGCCACGCACCGGACACGCGACGGGCGTCAAGGTACTACTCCGCGAGAGGCGCGCAACAGCGGGGCGAGGCCGTTTTCCCTCGGGAAACGCGAAAAAACGCACGAAATCCCCCGGGAACGCGCATCGTCGCCCCGCCACGCACCCGCGCGCGGGGCTCACGACGGCGCCGCGTCGTCGCGCTCGAAGCCGCGCAGCAGCGCCATCATCCGCAGGTCGCACGGGTCGGCGCGCGCATCGTCGTCCGCCTGCGGCACGTCGCTCTGGGGCGTCTCGAGGATGAGCGGGATCGCGCGCGTGCGGGGATCGCGCACCAGCCACGCGAAGGGTTCGGCCCCGATCTCGCCCTCGCCCAGCAGCATGTGCCGGTCCTTGTTGGAGCCGAGCGCCCCCTGCGAGTCGTTGAGGTGCAGGAAGTCGGGGCTCGCGCCGGCCGCCGCCTCGAACTCGTCGAGCACGGCGCGACACGCCGCCTCGCTGGCGCGCAGGTCGTAGCCGCTCGCGTACAGGTGGCAGGTGTCGAGCCCGTAGCCGGCGCGCGCGCGCAGCGACGCCGGCAACCGCGCGAGGATCCCGCCCACCTCGGCCGCGGTCTTCCCCACCGTCGTGCCGGCGCCGGCCGAATTCTCGACGAGGAGCTTCGTGCGCCCGTGCGGGACGTGCTCGAGCGCACGCACCATCGCCGCCGCCACGCGATCGAGCGCCGCCTCGCGATCGCCGTCGGTGGCGGCACCGGGATGGAAGCAGACGCCGCGCGCCTCGAGCGCCGTGGAGCGCTCGAGCTCCTTCGCGAGCGCGGTCGCGGCACGCTCCCACTTCTCCGCCTCGGGCGTGGCGCTGTTGAGCACGTAGCCGGCGTGGACGATCACCGCCTCGCGCGCGATCCCCGCCTCGGCCAGCGCGTCGTGGAAGGCGCGCACGCGCTCGGGCTTCACGCCCACCTTCTCGTTGTAGTACTTGGGCACCGCGCTGAAGACCTGCAGCGCCGTCATCCCGGCGTTGCCGGCGCGGCGCGCGGCCATGGCGATGCCGCCGCTGTCGATGGTGTGGGCGCCGATGAGGCGGGGCATGCGGGAAGCTCCGGTGTCGGGGTGCGCGGAGTGTCGCGTGCGGGCGCGGCGTGCGCCAGCGGTCACGGCACCGGTCGCATCGTCGTGCGCGCCGGCGCGCATCGCCGAGTGCTGCGCCGCGTCCTACGGCGCCGCGCCTGACGGCGCCACGATCCGCGCCCCGCGCACGACCACCGCATCGCCGCGCGGACTCGTCTCGCGCCACGCCACCACCACCCGCCCGCCGCCGACCGCCACCCGCGGCTCGCTGGCGGGCTGCTGCCCCGTGTTCACGCGGATGATGCGCGCCGTCTGCTCGAAGAGATGGCCGGCGGTGAGCGAGACGTGCAGCGCGATCCGCCCGCGCTCGCTGTTCGGGTCCTCGTACGCGATCGCCACCGTGTCGCCGCGCGAGCGCACCGCGGCGCGCACCGCCAGCTCGCCGTAGACGAGCGCCGTCGGCGGCTCGAAGTGCGTGGCGCGCGGATCCATGAGGTGAGGTGCGCGTAGAAGAGCCCCGGCCCCTCCACCGCCTGCGACCAGTAGGCGACGTGCACGTAGCCGTTCACCGAGTCGGCGACGAGCGCGGGCTGCGGGCGATCGCAGCCGCGCGCGGCGCGATCGAGCGTGTCGACGACGAGCACGCGCGTCCACGCCCCGTCGGCGTTCGCGGCCACGCCATCGTGGAAGCCGACTTCGAGCACCGCGCTCGAGTCGGGGCGCACGCGCCACCAGCTTCCCCACGTGCGTCCGGTGCGGTCGACGGTGCGCACGATGCCGCATGTCCCGTCGGCGCCGAGCGTGCCCCACGCGAGGCGGGCGTCGGCGCCGGCTTCCGTCGTGGCGTCGAGTGGCGCTGCTCCGGTCGACGTGTCCGCGCGCGCCGCCACCGTGTCGGCGAGCGTGACGAGCTCGCCGCTCGGCCGCACGTCGAAGGGGACGCGCGCGATCGCACCGGTGGCGGTGCGCGGCGCCTCCCACGCCACCGGCGGCTGGTCGATGCCGC
>JALOPO010000469.1 GCA_025453855.1 Gemmatimonadaceae bacterium | reverse complement strand
CCACGTGCCCGCGCAGCACCGCGGCGACGCGTGCGCGGAGCGCGGCGACGGTCGTCGGTGCCTGCGACGTCGAGTGCGCGGACGACGACACGCTCAGGCCGCGGAGCCGAGCCGCTCCTCGCTCTCGGCCAGCTGCAGCGCCTCGACGAGCGCGTCGATCCGGCCGTCGAGCACCGACGGCAGGTCGTGCAGCGTGAGCCCGATGCGATGATCGGTGACGCGATCCTGCGGGAAGTTGTAGGTGCGGATCTTCGCGCTGCGATCGCCGGTGCCCACCTGCGTGCGGCGCAGCCGCGCGCGCTCCGCCTCCTGCTCCGAGAGGCGCAGGTCGAGCAGTCGCGCGCGCAGCACCTGCATCGCCTTGAGCTTGTTCTGCAGCTGCGACTTCTGGTCCTGCTGGCTGACGACGATCCCGGTCGGCAGGTGCGTGATGCGCACGGCACTGTCGGTCGTGTTCACGCTCTGCCCACCGGGCCCCGACGAGCGGAAGACGTCGATGCGCAGCTCGTTGTCGGCGATCGACACGTCGACCTCCTCCGCTTCCGGCAGCACCGCGACCGTCGCGGCCGAGGTGTGGATGCGCCCCTGCGCCTCGGTGGCGGGGACGCGCTGCACGCGGTGCACGCCGCTCTCCCAGCGCAGCGCCCCGAAGGCGCCCGGCCCGTCGACGCGGACCACGACCTCGCGCAGGCCGCCGACGCTCCCCTCGCTCAGCGACAGCACTTCCGTGCGCCAGCCGAGCCGGTCGACGTAGCGCTGGTACATGCGCCACAGGTCGCCGGCGAAGAGCGCCGCCTCGTCGCCGCCGGTGCCGGCGCGGATCTCGAGGATCGCGGGGCGATCGTCGAGCGGATCGCGCGGCACGAGGAGCGGCTTGAGCGCCGCCTCCGTGCGCTCGATCGCCGCCGCGAGCCGCGTGACCTCGGCCGCGGCCTCGCGCGCGAGCTCGGCATCGCCGTCGCCCGCCATCTCGCGCGCGTCGGCCAGCTCGCGCTCCGCCTGCTCGAGCGCCTGCGCGAGTCGCACCACCTCCTGCAGCCGCTGATGCTCGCGACCGAGCGAGGCGAGGGCCCGGGCATCGCGCAGCGTGGCGGGGTCGAGCAGTTCGTGCTCCACCGACTCGGCGCGGTGGAGCGCCTCGCCGAGGCGGGCGCGCAGGCTCATGCAACGGGGTGAACGGGAGAGTGGCGGGCGCCGGGCGGTGCCGTCACCGGGCGCAAGAAAGCGCGGACCGGCCACGCGTCAACGGCCGGCCGGCGGATCGACGCGCCGTCCGTCGGGCGAACACGCTGACCGGACGGCCGAACGTGCCCGGGCGGCAGGGGTACGATGCCGAGCCACCCGCGAGGGTGGCACGGACGTGCGCAGGGGACGAGCTTGCCGGCAGAGAGGGCCGGCGGCGCACCCGCCGCGGGCCGTTCCCAGTCGCTGGAGGTGTGATGTCCCGGTCGTTGGTGGGTCGCACGATCCGTCGGGTGGCGCTGCTCGCCGCCCTTGGCGTCGCGTCGTCCGCCGTGCCGCGTCTCGTCGCCGCACAGGCCCAGCTCAAGCTGAGCGTGGCGGTGCAGCGGCAGGCGTCGGGCCCGTTCACGGTGCGGATGGAGATGAAGTGCACCTCGCAGAGCGCCGACGACGGCTTCCTCGAGGTGACGTTCACCGCCATCGACGAGACGTCGAAGCGGCGCGCGACGGCGCGCGAGAACGCGACGCCGTGGATCTGTCGGTGAGCCGGCGGGCACCGGGCGCGTGACGCGTCCGGTCCCGGTGCGGCGCACCCGGAGCAGGAGGAGGAGAGCATGTCGACAGCGCGCGCCGACGCGGGTGCCGCGAGCACGGTCCAGGAGCGACCCGCGGCCGACCCCGCCGACGCGGTGACGTTCGCGGGTCGCAGCTTCTGCGTGACGGGGCGCTTCACCGCGCTGCGACGCACGCAGGTGGAGCGCGAGATCCGCGAACGCGGGGGCACGACCACGGACTACGTGAGCGGCGTGCTCGACTACCTGGTGGTGGGCGGTGCGTCGAGCACGGGGTGGAAGTTCGGCGGCTTCGGCGCCAAGCTCGAGAAGGCGCGCCGGCTGCGCGAGAAGGGGGCGACGCTCGTGATCCTCGACGAGGAGGCGTTCCGCGCCGCGCTCGACGCCACGCCGCCGCTCGGCCTCTCGGACGCCAAGGCGAAGGTGGTGAGCGTGACGTACACCTTCACCGTCGGCGACGAGGACGACGTGGACATGGCGGCGGTCGAGCGCACGATCGCGGGATGGCAGTCGCGCCCCGGCGCCTTCGCGTCGCTCACCGTGCACGAGTCGACCACCGTGCCGGCGCGCGACCTCTTCTCGGCGGTGCACGGGACGGGGCGCTATCGTGTGGTGGAGTGCAAGCTGGCGCAGCAGGTGCCGCCGTACTATCCCGGGCAGCGCGTGGCCGACGAGGTGGCGATGGCGTTCGAGCAGGTGCGTGGGGTCGATGGCCGGCTGCTCTGGCGCGAGCGGCTCGAGGGGAGCGAGGAGTACGACCGGCTGCTGCACGAGATCCCGGCGTGGAGCCGGTTGCGCGCGTCGTGAGCGGATCGAACCACGTCGCGCACGCAGCGCTGGCGATGCTCGTGGCCGCGGGCTGCGCGAGCGTCTCGGCACGCGCTCCCCGGACGCCGGACGAGGTTCGCGCACGGACGTCAGCGGCCGAGCGCCGCGAGTGCACGCTGCAGGCCGAGGCGACGCTGCGCACCTTCTGGCTGCAGCCGGTGCTCTCGCTCAGCGACCCGATCGTGCTCGGGCGCGGGCAGTTCCTCGGCGCACCGGTCGTGCCGCGCCCCTGTGCCCCCGCCGATCGCGACAGCGCGCGGACGATGCGGGCCGCCCCCGCGCCCGCGCGCTGACGACGTCGATCAGGCGAGCGGCACCTTGGCGTGCTGGTCGTGGTCGGTCGACGGCGTGTCGCCGCTCACGTACGCCTTCGCCGCGCTGGCGAGATAGCGCAGCCCCTTGGCGCCCGCCTGGTCCCAGTACTCGGCCGACGACGGCTTGACGGTGAGCAGGACGAGATCGGGATCGTCCTTGCCGTTCGGGAACCACACCTTCCATGCCTCGTCGTAGAGGCGCTCGATCTCGGCGCGATCGTGCACCACCGTCGCCACGCCGGTCAGCGAGACCCACTGGCTGTCGTTCTGCGCCGCCACGTGCACGCTCGGCCGCGCCGAGAGTTCGTCGACCTTGGTCGAGTCGGCACCCGTCGGGAAGACGAGCGTGAGGTCGTCACGCACCTCGGCCACATGCAGCGGTCGCGAGCGGAGCTCCCCACCGAGCGTCTCGGTGACGAGCATCACCGTGCGGAAGCCGCGCAGCATCTCGCGCAGGTGCTCGAAGTTGTCGTCGTGCCGCGTGCGCGTGCCATCCATCTGGTCGTTCGCCATGGTGTTCCCCTCGCGCTCGGTGTCGATGTGGCGGCTCGGTGCCGCCATCCGCCGCGAGCGGGGTGCACGCGTCGTGCTCGGTGCGCTGCATCACGCGCCACGGCGGGCGGCCTCGCACGCGGAGAGTGCGTGTGATGGCGCGTGACGGCGAGTGATGCCGCGCGTTGCTCAGCCGCGATGCGAGGCAGGATCGGGCAGGCGCACCGCGAGGAGCGCGGCGAGCAACGGGATCCACGAGACGGCGAGGAGCATCGCCTGCACGCCACGCCGGTCGGCGAGGGCGCCGAGCAACGGCGCGGCGATGCCGCCGACGGTGAGCGCCATGCCGAGCGTCATGCCGGCCGCCGTGCCGAGATGACGCGGCAGGTACTCCTGCCCGAGCACGACCATGACGCTGAACGGCGCGAAGAGGAAGGCGCCGCCGAGGCCAAGGAGCGGGAGCGTCCACGGTGCGTCGCCGGCGAGGAAGGTCGCCACGAGACAGGGCGTGGCGAGCGCCAGCGCGGCAGCGATCACGCGACGTCGGCCGATCCGGTCGGCGAGCGGGCCGCCGCAGAGCGTGCCGACGAGCCCCGACCACAGGAGCACCGTGAGCGCGATGCCGCCGCCACCGGTGCCGGTGCGATGCGTCGTGCTCCACCATGCGGCGAGGAAGGTCGTGAG
>JALOPO010000038.1 GCA_025453855.1 Gemmatimonadaceae bacterium | reverse complement strand
GGCGACCGCAGCCGTCGCGCAGAATGCCGTCATCTCGGGACGCGTCGCGTCCGACCAGGGGCGTCCGCTCGCCGGCGCCAATGTGTTCATCACCGAGCTCGGCCTGTCGGTGGGGACGAACGAGGGTGGCAACTACACCATCACGGTGCCGGGCGCCCGCGTCCGTGGCCAGACCGTGGTGCTCCGTGCCCGTGCGATCGGGCAGAAGCCCGATGCCAAGAGCATCGTGCTCCGCCCGGGGGCGATCCGGCAGGACTTCGTCTTGGCGCAGGACGTGAACCGCCTGAGCCAGGTCGTCGTGACCGGCGTGACCGGCGCCACCGAGCAGATCAAGGTGCCGTTCAGCGTCGCCCGTGTGGACGAGAAGGACATGCCGGTGGCGGGCGTGAACCCGCTCACGCAGCTGCAGGGCAAGGTTCCGGGCGCGAGCATCGTGTCGAACTCCGGCCGTCCCGGCGCGCAGCCGGCGGTGCTCCTGCGTGCGCCGACCTCCATCAACGCGTCGGGGCGCGGCCAGGACCCGCTCTACATCGTGGACGGCGTGTCGGTCGAGGTGGTGAAGGGCGCCGCCGGCGCCTCGCTCTACGGCGCGCGCGCCGGCAACGGCGTGATCCAGATCACGACCAAGAGCGGCCGCGGCCTCGGCGACAACACCGTCCGCTTCGGCTTCCGCAGCGAGTTCGGTGGTGGCGACATCGAGCGGTCGTTCCCGCTCGCACAGAACCACTTCATCGCGATGGACGAGACGCGGCAGCTGATGTGCGACGGCGCGGGCTTCTCGGCGGGCTACAGCCAGCCGTGCACGCGTGTCACCGACATCTACGCCGAGGCGCTCCGCATCAACCAGGGCGGCGGTACCTTCGCGCTCGGCGCGCGCGGTTTCCGCAACGACGGCGGCATCGCGACGAACCCCGGCACGACGCGCCTCCAGAACCTGTACCAGACCGAGCAGTGGCCGGTGACGCACGACCCGATCGGCGCGACGGTCACCAATGGCACCTTCGCGAACTCGAACCTCGACATCACCGGGCGCTTCGCCGGCGCGAACTTCTTTGCCAGCGTGAGCAACGTGACGCAGGAAGGGTCGATCCGGTTCCTCGACCGCAACTCGGTGCGTCTGAACGTGTCGCAGAACTTCGGCTCTCGCTGGACGGTCGGGGTGAACACGTTCTACAGCCGCCTCGACCAGGACGGCCTGAACCAGTCGGGCTCGGAGACGGGCGGCACGACCGGCTTCTTCCGTCTCACGCGCATACCCGCGTTCGTCGACCTGCAGGCGCGCGACCAGTTCGGGCGTCTCTTCATCCGGCCGAACCCGCTCGCGCAGGGATCGCAGAACGAGAATCCGCTGTACTCGTTCCAGAACTCGCGCCGCCGCGACTCGCGGGGGCAGTTCGGATACGACCGCTCCAACGGCGAGTGGCAGTTCATCGAGGATCGCGGCTTTCGGACGACGCTCGCCAATCCGGCGGTGAACAATGGCCAAATCGATCGGTTTTCCTTTGCCGACCAGTCGTACAACGCCTCGCTGAATACGACGGCACGTCGCTCGTTTGGCCGCCTGAACACGAAGGCGACGCTGCGCTACCTGTACGAGCAGCAGGATTTCCGCAACATCTTCAGCGGCGGTGACAACATCCCCTTCCAGGGGGTGGAGAACTCGGGCGCGCTGATCCAGAACCTGGCCGTCGGGTCGGGGCTGCAGAGCGTCCGCCAGATCGGCATGTTCGCGAACCTCGACCTCGACTATGCGGACCGCTACATCGTGAGCGGCCTCATCCGCCGTGACGGCTCGTCGCTGTTCGGGGCCGACAACCGCTGGGCGACCTTCGGGCGCGGGTCGGTTGCGTGGCGCGTCGCGCAGGAGCCGTGGTGGGGGGTCAAGGCGATCAGTGAGCTCAAGCTCCGCGCCTCGATCGGGACGGCAGGTGGCCGCCCGCCGTTCCCGGCGCAGTACGAGAGCTTCAACCTGCTCACAGGCGGCGTGATCGCGCCCGCGCTGCTCGGCAACCGGCTGCTCGGCCCCGAGGTGAACACGGAGACCGAGCTCGGGGTCGACCTCGAGCTGTTCAGCAAGGTCGGGCTGAACCTCACGTATGCCGAGTCGAAGGTGCGGGACCAGATCCTGCCGGTGCCGGTGCCACTCGTCTCGGGCTTCGGTACGCAGTGGCGGAACGCGGGTACGCTGAGCAACGGTGTGTTCGAGGCGTCGTTGAATGTGCCGTGGGTCAACCGCCCCGATTTCACGTGGTCCACGCGCCTCAACTTCGATCGCGTGCGCTCGCGCATCGCCGAGCTTGACGTCGCACCGTTCCTTGGTGGCGTCGGCCTGCAGGCCGCCGACCAGGTGTTCCAGTTCCGCGAGGGCGAGCGTCTGGGCACGTTCTACGGCCGTGCCTTCGCGCGCAGCTGCGACCAGCTCCCGGCGGCGTTCCGCGGGCAGTGCGGCGCCTACGGTTCCGGCAGCCAGTACGAGCTGAACCGTGACGGCTACGTCGTCTGGACGGGCGGGCTGGCGCAGGACAGCGCCTTCTCGCGCAACTACTTCCAGGCGCGCAACACGCCGTCGGCCTCGAACCCCACGCCGTGGGGCGCGCCGTACAACTACGGCATGCTGATGCCGCTGCGCGACTCGACGAACAACTTCGAGCTGCGCCCGCTCGGCCGCACCTTGCCCAACTACAGGTGGGCGCTGTCGAACACGATCACGTGGAAGCGCCTGAACTTCTACTCGCTCGTTGACGCCAGCATCGGCCAGCGTATCTGGAACCAGGGGCTCGCCTGGTCGTACGGCGACTTCATGATCAACGAAACCGACCAGGTGGGACGGTCGGTGACCGAGGCGAAGCCGATCGGGTACTTCTATCGTGCCGAGGGCTTCGGCGGCATCGGCGGACTGTACGACGTGCTCGGTGCCAACCAGATCACGACGCTGGATGCGAGCTACGCCCGCCTGCGCGAGCTCTCCCTCTCGTACCGCGTGGGTCGCGTGCTTGGCGCCGGCAACTGGACGGTGGGGCTCGTCGGCCGCAACCTGCTGACCATCACCGACTACAAGGGCTTCGATCCGGAGACGGGCCTGACGGGCGGGAACCTCGGTTCGCCGGTGCTCAACGGCATCGACCGCTACGCCTTCCCGAACCTCCGCACGGTGACCTTCTCGATCGCGTCGACCTTCTAATCGGCCTTGGGGGCGCCGTGCGGATCGCGCGGCGCCTCTCGCCACTACACGAGAATCCCATCTGATGCAGACCCGCTTCGTGCGATACGCGGTGCTCGTCGGCGCCGCCGCGCTCGCGGCCTGTGACGACCGGCTCGGCGTGTCCAACCCGAACGTCGTCGACGTCGACGCCGCGTTCCGGTCGACCTCGGGCGTCGAGCAGATCGCGCTCAAGTCGTTCCAGGCGCTCTTCGGAGGCCAGTACAACAATGGCGTCGATGCCATCTGGCCGCAGGCCATGGCGCTCGCCGGCGAGAGCGGCGCCTCGGTGAACAACGGCGGCATGAACGTGCGCCTGTCGATTCCCCGGCAGGCGATCGACAATGCGCTGGGCAACCTCACGCAGACCGGCAACAACCGCGACTTCTCGTTCTTCACGCGCTTCGCGCGCCAGAACGCGAACGCCATCCGCGCGCTCGACAACATCACCGACACGCCGGTTGCCAAGGCACGAGCGCGGGCCGTGGCCTACTTCAACATCGGCTACGCGCTCGGTCACCAGGCCCTCGTCTACGACTCGGCCTCGGTGATCACCCCGGCGCAGGTCGACACCGCGAACTTCGCCGGCGCGACGACGGTCATGACGACCGCGCTCTCGATGCTCGACTCGGCGATCGCGATCGCCTCCGACCCGGCGCTCTCGGCACCGCCGACCTTCCCCATCCCCGCCGGCTTCTTCCTCAACGGGGCGGAGGTCACCGCACCGCGCTTCATCCAGGTGGCGCGGTCGTACAAGGCGCGCTTCCGGGCCGGTGTCGCCCGCACGCCCGCCGAGCGCGGCGCGGTGAACTGGGGGCTCGTCGCCGCCGATGCCGAGAACGGCATCACGACCGACTTCACGATCGCGCTCGACCCCACGATCGGGTGGAACAACGGCACGATTGTGCAGCTCACGCTGTTCCGCGGCTGGCACTACTTCCCGTCGCTCTACCTCGGCATGGCCGACACGTCGGGGACGTACAACAGCTACATCGCGGTCGGCACCTTTGCCGGTCGAAACCCGCAGTCGACGCCGAACTTCCTGATCCGCACCCCCGACCGCCGCTTTCCGAGCGGCGACACGCGCCCCCTCCAGGAAGCGGCGAACAGCGAGAACGCGCCCAGCACCACGATCTACTTCCGGAATCGACCGGTGGGTCAGGACCAGGAGACGATCAACCAGCTCGATCCGTGGTCGAATTCGCAGTATGACCACACCCGCTTCCGCGTGATCCGCAACAACAACGGGACGGGTACCTTCGTGCTGATCGACGCGGACGAGGTGGCGATGCTGCGCGCCGAGGCGCTCCTGCGCACCGGCCAGTCGGCGACCGCCATCGGCCTGATCAACGCGTCTCGCACCCGCAACGGTCTCCCGACGATCCCGACCACCTTGGGGATCAACGATCCGATCCCGGGGCCGGCGTGCGTGCCCCGCGTGCCCGTCAGCAACAACGCGACGACCTGCGGCTCGGTGCTCGAGGCGATGAAGTGGGAGAAGCGCATGGAGACGGCGCTGACCGGCTACGCCCAGTGGTTCATAGATGGCCGCGGCTGGGGCGACCTGATCACGGGCACCCCGCTCGAGTGGCCGGTTCCGGTGCAGGAGCTATTCGCCCGGAACCGCACATCGTACACGAGCGCGCGCCGGCAGGCGGCCCCGACCACCTACGGCTTCTGAGCCACGCCCCGCGATGCTGCTTTCCCGCCTCAGGCACGGCCGCTCGATGGCTGCTTCGCTCGCCACGCTGACGCTCCTCACGGGAACGGCGGGGTGCTACGAGTTCGGCCCGCTGCCGGCACGCCCCACGGGAGAGCAGCCGCGGGTCGAGGTGCTTCTGAACGATCGTGGGCGTGCCGACCTCGTGAACCGCATCGGCCCGGGTGCCCTCTCGCTCGAGGGCACGCTGGTCGCGCGCACCGACAGCCTGGTGCGCGTGCGTGTGCTCGAGGTGACCTACTTCGACCGCTCCATCACCCAGTGGAGTGGCGAGGAGGTGGCGATCAGCGAGTCGCAGATGCGCGACATACGCGCGAAGCGGCTCTCGCGGCTCCGCACGACGCTCCTCGCCGGCATCACCGCCGGCGTCGCACTTGTCTTCATCGTCACGCGCACTCTCGCCGGGGGCGGCGACTCCGCTGCCCCTGGCCCGGGTGGGCCCCCGAACCAGCAGTGACGCCGTCCGCGGCGCCTGCACATCCCATGCTTCCAGTGAACATGACCCATACCAGTGTCGCGCTTCGTCGTGTCGCTGCGGCGGCCCTCGCCCTCGGCGGACTTGCCGCGTGCAGCTCCGAGGACGGTCCGACCGTCACCGAGACGCCGCCGCTCGCGTACGTCCGCGTGATCAACGCGATCCCGGACACCACCGCGATGATCTATGGCTTCCGCGATGAGGTCGAGAACCCCATCGAAGGAAGCGGCCTCGCGTTCCGGCAGGGCTCGTCGTACAAGGGGACCCGTGCGGGCCAGCGGTTGCTCCGGTCTTTCGTCGTGAGCAGCGTACCGGCGATCGTCGCGGGCGACCCGGTGATCAACCAGACGCTCACGCTCCGGCCGAACACCTACTACACCGTCCTGCACGTGGGTCTCGCGCAGGGCAATCGCGATTCGCTGATCGTGCTCGAGGACTCGATCCCGCGCGCCGCCGATCTCGGGCAGCAGGTCGCGATTCGCGCCGTGCATGCCATCCCGGGTGCTGCGCCCGGACCGGTGCAGGTGTTCGTCACCGACACGACCAGCGACGCCGTCGGTACCGCGCTGGCGACCATCAACTTTGGTGCTCGCACCGGGTACGTCCGACGGGCGGCCGGTCGCGCTGCCGCGCAGGTGCGCGCAGTCGCCGATCCGTCGGTGATCCTCCGCGTGCAGATGCAGCGCGGCACGCCGGGCGACAACGTCGCCAATCCCGAGGGTGGGGTCGCGATCAGCGGGAGCGCCATGAGCGTCGTCGCCTTCCCGGCGGGGCTCGGGCAGCGCGCGACGGCCTTCGCTTCCCCGGGGCTGGTGTCGTTCCTCGACGGGCGCCCGACGCCGACCATCGCGCCGATCCGCCCCTGAGCGTACATATCCGGACAGTGCAGGATGCGAACGGGCCGCCACCGGGAGACCGGTGGCGGCCCGTTCGTTCGTGGCGCGCGCGCCGTGTGGTCGCGCGTCCTCCGGACCGTACAGACTAGCCCGGCGTCAGTGACGGCGGGGCGTGGCGGGCGTCGCCGAGGCGGGAACGGCCGAGGAGTCGACGCCGTCGCCGAAACGCACCGTGAGCTGAGTGCGCTGTGCCACCACGCGGCCGTCACGACGTGCGGGACGGAAGCGGAGCTGCGGGAGCGCCTCCTCCAGCGCACGACCAAACTCGGTGTGCGTGGCGTGGAGTACCGTGGCCGCGCGGAGCCACGGCTCGCCGTTCGGCAGCACGACGAAGGCAAGGGTCGCCTCCCCAGCGGTCTTCTTCCGGCGCAGTGCGGGCGGATAGAGCGGCGGGTAGGAGCGCGCATCGACGAGCTGCGCCAGCTCGTCCACCTCGTGCGCCTCGTAGACGGTGTCCGCGAGCTGCTTCTGACGCTCGAGTGGCGTGTGGCGCACAGCGTCGAGCGACCGTGACCAGAGGGCGAGCACGCCGCACTGTCCCTGGCCGGCGACCCCCCAGAACTCGCTCGGCGTGCGGGCGCCGTCGACGTACACCTCGACACCGGCCAACGAGCGCGGATCGATCGCCTCCACGTTGAGTTCGGCCATCGTCGCCGCCATTCCGTCGATGACGACGGTCGGGAAGCACTTCGTGGCGGCGGCCGACGCCGCATCGCTGCGCGACATGGCCCCCATCCGCACCGCCGTCCCGCGGACCAGCGCGTCGCTCGTCCGCTGGCTCTGCGCGCGCCCCCACCCCGGCACGGTGCGGATCAGGTCCGCCATCTTCTGGGCGTTGCGCCGGTCGATCTCCGCCGCGGTGAAGTAGTGCCCCTCGCCACGGGCGCGACGCTCCCAGAAGCCGGCCATCGGCCCTGTGTAGCGCGGGCGGTCGTCGACGCGCACCGTCACGACCGGGAGCGACTGGGGAAGCGTGGCGAGGCGTACCGATACCGGCGCCACGGGCTCGGCGCCACACGCGGGCGTGATCCGCGCGGTGGTGGCGGCGAAGCCGATTCGCCGGACGCGCACCGCGCCGGTGTCGGGCGCGAGCCCTGCGACCGTCGCCAGCCCGTCGTCCCCGGAGCGCGCGACGGCGTCGCCGATCCGCACCTCGGCGCCGCCGACAGGCTCCGAGGCCAGCGTGATCACCCGCACGGCCGCGCGACACGAACGTTCCTGCGCCCACAGTGTCTCACCCGCGAGTGCACCGACCAGCAGCGCGGCGCCCAGAGGTCCCACGTCACCCGCTCGCATCATGGCTACCTTCCCTGTGCAGCGACCGTCGTAACGTACTCGCAACCCGCCCGACCACGCACATGTCGACGCGACGCCCTTCCCGGACTTCCCTCCTCCCAGGCCTGCTGAAGGTCGCCCTGCTCGCCCTGCTGGGCACCGGATCGATCGCCGCCCAGGTGACCCCGTCACCCGCGCCGGCACCGGCCACGGCAACCGTCGCCGGCACCGTCGTCGACGAAGCCGGGCTCCCCGTGGAGGCCGCGACCGTCGCGACTCCGGACGGCAGGACGACGACCGAGACCGCCGCCGACGGGAGCTTCCGCCTCGCGGGCGTGACGCCGGGGACGACGACGCTCGAGGTATTCAAGGCCGGGTTCAAGGGGATAGTCTTCACCTTCGACATCGCCGCCGGCGTCACCGTGTCGCTCAAGCTGACGATCGAGAGCGTCCCGCCGCCGATGGCCGACGGCGATTCGGCCGAGATGGTCGACGATCGCGATACCGGGGCGCGCACCGCGATCGTGCGCGGTCGCGTGATCGATTCCGCGGGGGCGCCCGTCTTCGGGGCTACCATCGCGGAGGCGTCGAGCAAGACCACGACGCTCAGCGACAGCAGCGGGCGGTTCCGGCTTCAGGGGCTCGAGGCGGGGCTGGCGTTCATCCGCATCCGCAAGGTGGGCTACGTCGCCGAGTACTTCCCGGTGACCACCGTGGCCGGGCGCACGGCCACGGCGACCATCCAGCTGCGGCGCGCCACGGGACAGCAGCTCGCGACCGTCGACGTGCGGGCCGATGCCGACGCCTTTCGGGGCGACTACCGGATGCAGGGGTACTACGAGCGCCAGAAGAAGGGGGGCGGGATCTTCATCGATCGCACGGAGCTCATGCGCCGCAACGCAACGCAGGTCAGCGAGGCGCTCCGCGGTCGCAACGGCGTCACGATCTACCCCGCGGGCCCCGGCATGGGGGCGGTCATCGCCGGACGTGGCCTCGGCATGGGCGGCGGGTCCGGTGCGTCCGCTTGCCCCATGCCGCTGATTCTCGACGGACGCCTCGTGCCGATGCGCCAGGGACTCACCATCGACCAGCTCGTGAACGTCAACGACATCCGCGCGATGGAGGTCTACACCAGCGGACCGGCCGTTCCCGGCGAGCTGGCGAGCGCGGACACGGCATGCGGCGCGGTGGTCGTCTGGACAAGATGAGCGGCGGGTGGGCGAGGAGGCCCGGTGACGCCACGCATCGTCGCCGCAGCGGTCTGCTGGACCGATGCACCCGCTTCGTGGCGGCCACCGGCCTGCTGTGCCTCGCGCCCGGTGCACTGGCCGCGCAGGGCACACCCCGGGCGCCGTCGCCCGCGACCCCGGCGCCACGCGACACCGTGCGGGCTGGCGAGCGGATGGCAGGCTTGGCACGCGCGGCCTCGGCGCGCCGTGGCATCGTCACCGACACGGTCGGCGCGCCGGTGCGCGACGCCAGTGTCCGCGACGTGAAGACCGGCGCGCTCCTCCTGTCCGATTCACTGGGGCGCTTCGAGCTGCGCGGGCCACGCGTCGGGAGCGTCTCGCTGGAGGTCTCGGCGGCGGGTTACGAGCGCATGTCCTTCGACTTCGACGCGGTACCGGGTGACACCTCGACGCTCGTGATACCGCTCACGTCGAGCGCGGAGCCGCCGCCGCTGCCGTTCGCGAAGCTGCCAGCGAGCCTCGCCGGCCGTGTCCTCGACCAATCCGGCCGCCCACTCGACGACGCGAACGTGCAGGTGATCACGGCGCTCAAGGAGGTGCGCACCGACACGCTCGGACGCTTTGCGCTCGCACAGCTTCCGGTGGGGCGGCACCTGGTGCGCGTGCGCCGCGTCGGCTACGCCGCCGAGAGCTTCTTCGCGACGATCACCGACAGCACGAGTGCACGCCTCGTCGTCGCGCTCACGCCGCTCGGCCAGGATCTCGGCACCGTGACCGTGCGGGCGCGCGCGGGCACGCGGCGGCTCGAACAGTTCGAGCGGCGCCGCCAGCGCCTCGCAGGCTTTGGGACGTTCGTGATGCGGGACGAGATCGACGCGCGCAATCCGCTGGCTATCACCGACATGTTGCGCACCACGCGTGGCGTGACGGTCTCCACCGACGCGCGCGGCCGCACGCAGCTCGTCGGCCGCGGACAGTGCCTGATGGCGGTCCGCGTCGATGGCATCGAAGTGCCGATCGACGATTGGGGAATCGACACCTTCGTCGCACCGCAGGACGTGGCGGCCATCGAGGTGTACCCGGGCGATGGCGCCACACCGCCCGAGCTGCGCTCGCAGCGGAGCAACTGCGGCGTGGTGGCGATCTGGACGCGCTGAGCGGCGGTGCGCCGCTCAGCGATCATCGGTGACGCGCAACGCGATGGTGCGCGCCGCCTGCACGCCGGGGCCGGGCGGGAGCCCGTACAGGAACACCGTGGCCGCGCCGCCACCCGCGAAGGTCACCGGGTCCTGCCGTGCGAGCACGACGGACCGGTCACCCACTCGCGTCGCGACCACTGCGTAGCTCCCCGACGACACGAGCGCCGAACGCCCGGTGCGAAAGCCAACGGAACCGACCGCTGGCGTGGCCAGTGCGGGGACGGCCATCGTGCCCGGCGGCAGCAGGTAGACGTCGATGCCACCATCGACCCCCGGCGACGCGTGCACCGCGGTGAGCCGCGTGCTCGTCGTGGCGACGGCCGCTGTATCCGACACGAGAACGGTGAAGCCGGGGAAGTCCGCCTGCCCCCCGCGCCAGAGTCCGACGAGCAGGAAGGTGTGGCGCGTTCGAGCCGCGAGATTCAGCCGACCGCTGAGCGCGAACGGGAGAGGTGCGTCGGCGCTGGTGCTGGGGGCGAACTGGGCGGACACCTGGGTCGTCGCGACCGGCGCCTCGACGAAAGGCGTGACCGTGCCGAAGCTCGCCCGCGCGTAGCCAGCGGGCATTGCCACGTTCACGCGCAGGTCCAGACCCGGGACGGTGTCGGGCAGGTCGGGGACGAAATGCGCGACGCGGACCAGTGACTGCGCCGAGCCTGGCGTGGTGGCCCCGCCGCCGTCGCAGGCGGCGAGGAGCAGCATCACGGTGGCAAGGCCAATCCGGCGAACGGCAATCGGGCGCATGGTGGGAAGCGTGGCGAAATGGTGGCATGGTGGTCGCGGCCCGTGCATTCTACTGCCCCGGGGCGCCGTCAGGCGCGGAGGGTGGCGGCGCTGGGCACGAGGGGCATGGCACCGCACCGCGCGTCGCGTGCGCCCTGTCCGCACGGTGGTTCACGCAGCCGCCGCGAGTCGTGGGTTTGAGCGCGAGGTAGGGGCGATGATGCCGTCGGGCACGACGTGGATCCTGATCGTTCGCGCCACCGTGCTCCTGATG
>JALOPO010000468.1 GCA_025453855.1 Gemmatimonadaceae bacterium | reverse complement strand
CGCCTACCGCGGCCCGACCCCCGTCGCCACCGGCAGCCCCACCGTCCGGCTCCACGTCGTGAAGCTCGCGTCGTACAGCCGCGCCGGATGACCCAGGCGGCGCGCCTGCAGCCAGAGCAGCGACGCCTGCATCCCCACGAAGCAGTACGTGATCACCGGGTCGCGCGGCGCGATCCCGGCCGCGCGGAAGCGGGCACGGATCGCGGCCGTGTCGCGGAGCGTGCCGGCCGCGCCGCTCAGCGAGGGGAGCGGCACGTTGCGCGCACCGGGAATGTGCCCCGGACGCGGCAGTCCCGCAGGCGTCGTCCCCGCGTAGAACTCCGGCGCCCGCGCGTCGACGAGCACGGGACGCGCCGCGCCGCCACGCACCACCCCGCCACGCACCGTATCCCCCACGATCCCCGCCACCTCCGCCGTCGACGCCACCAGTGACGGCACCGGCGCCAGCGTCAGCGTCAGCGTTCCGCGCCGCGACGCCTCGAGCGCGGGCTCGGTCGCCGTGACCAGCGTGCGCCCCTGCTCGCGCCACGCATCCACTCGCGCCCCATCGCCGCCATCGTGAAGGCGAAGCGCGCGGCGGGGAGCGGCTGGCCGATGACGACGATGTGTCGCCCGTCGGCGACGCCGAGCGGTTCGAGGAGCGCGCGCAGCGCCTCGGGCGCGGGGAGCTCGCGGTCGAGCGTGTCGGCGCGGTTGGCGGGGGCGTAGTCGTCGAGCGCGAGCCAGCGCGCCCCGGCGATGTGCCCCGCGTCGTACTCGCCGCGCGTGGCGCCGACGTGCACCAGGACGAGCGAGGTGTCGCGCCCGAGGCGCGCGGCGAGCCAGGCGCCGCTCACCACCAGCGCGGGTGGCGCGGTACGACGCGACATGACCGCGGCGTCGCGCGCGGGGCGCGATGCGCGCGCGGCTGCCGTCGCCTGCGCGGCCGCGGTCCGGGGGACGACGAGGCTCGCGACGCTCGCGAGCAGGGCGAACGCGACAGCCGACACGGTGGCGGCGGCGATCGGGATGCGGTGCGTCATGCGCGAACGCTAGCGCGCCCGGCGGACGGCGGCGAGCGGTGGTCACGGGCAACAACTTGGTGTGCAGCGAGCGTCGCGACCGCGCCCCACCGCATCAGGCACCCCCCGTCCGGCGCTCCCGCACCACCCGTGCGCACTTCCCTCATTGCCCGTGGCACCCGATCACCCGATCGTGTCGATGCGCATCGGGCACGCAGCAGCGACGCCCCACCCGTGACGGACAGACCGGGTCGGCACCGCAACCACCGCGTCCCCGCTGGACGACGGGCAGGGTGCGACAGGCACCGCTCCTCCCCGATGCGCGCGCGGCGCGGCCGCCCCCCGGCCGACGCCGCCCACCGACACATCATCGGCTGGCGCCCCAGGCGCCGGAGGTTTCCATGTCGATGCTCACCCGCCGCCCCGGCCCGTCGCCCTTCGGCTCGCTCTCGCCCATGAGCGACGTCGATCGCGTCCCCGAGTTCGTGCGCCGCCTCTTCGGCGAGACGCCGACCTTCACCACCGCCTCGCCCGCGCATCCGGGCTGGATCCCCGCCGTCGATGTCATGGAGACCGACAGCGCGCTCGTGCTCACCGCCGAGCTCCCGGGGATGACCGAGCGCGACCGAAGTCGGTCGACGCGAACGCCATCGACGCCACGTTCCGCAACGGCGTGCTCACGATCACGCTCCCCAAGCTCGCGCAGGCCCGCGGGCGCACGATCGCGATCACCGCCGCGTCGTGAGCGCGGGGGAGGACCGCGTCCGGGGCTCCGGGCGCGGTCCCCGTCCGGGAGCCACGCCGATGCACGCGGACCCCGTGGCGCACCGCATCACTCCGCCGCCGCGCGGAGCGCGTTCAGGATCACGGCGACGTCGATCGCCTCCTGCACCAGCGCCCCGTACGTGGGCGCCAGGTAGCCCGCCGCCGCCACCAGCATCCCGACCAGCGACAGGCCCAGCCCGACCACGATGGACTGCCGCGCGATCCGCACCGCGCGCTGCGCCGTCGCGATCGCGTCGGCGACGCGCGTCACGTCGTCCACCAGCAGCACCACGTCGGCCGCCTCGGCGCTGATCCCGCCGCCGTGGCCGGCGAGCGCGACGCCGACGTGCGCGGCGGTGAGCGCAGGCGCGTCGTTCGTGCCGTCGCCGACCATCATCGTGCGCTCGCCGCGCGCCTCCAGTTCGCCGATGATGCGCGCCTTGTCCTGCGGCAGCAGGTCGCCGCGCACCTCGTCGAAGCGCGCGCCGAGGTCGTGCGCCACCGACGCCACGTTGGTCGCGTGGTCGCCGCTCAGCAGGAGCGTGCGTCGCACGCCGAGCGCGTGCAGCCGGTCGAAGAAGGCCGGGAGGCCGCTGCGGAGCGAATCGGCGTACTCGATCACCCCCGCCGGCGCGTCGTCGACCGCCACGAAGGCGCGCAGCCCCTCGCTCCGCGACGCGAGCACGTCGAGCGCCGGCCGCGCGGCGGCGGGGAGCCGCTCCTGCACGAAGGCGAGCGAGCCGAGCGTCACGCGTCGCCCGTCGATCGTGCCGCTGATCCCCCGCCCCGCCACCTCCTGCACGTCGTGCGCGGGCGGGAGCTCCCCGGTCTCGCGCTCGGCGCGGAGCACGAGCGGACGCGCGAGCTGGTGCCCGCTCGCGAAGTCGACCGCGCCCGCGAGCCGCAGCACGTCGCGCTCGGCGATCCCGTCATTGGCAACAATGCGGTGCACCGCCGGCTGGCCATGCGTGAGCGTCCCCGTCTTGTCGAAGACGGCGGTCGTCACGCGGCCGAGCGACTCCATCGCCCCGCCGGTGCGCACGATCACCTGCCGCCGCGCCGCGCGGTTGATCCCGCCGATGATCGCGATCGGGGTGGCGAGGATCAGCGGACAGGGCGTGGCGACGACGAGCACGCTCAGCACGCGCGTCATGTCGCGCGTCAGCAGCCAGGCGATCGCGCAGACCGCGAGCGTCGCCGGCGTGAACCAGACCGCCGCCCGGTCGGCCATGCGCTGGATCGGCGCCTTGCTCCCCTGCGCCGCGCGCACCAGCTGCACGATGCGCGCGTACTGGCTCTCGCCGGCGGTGGCGAGGGCGCGAATCGTCAGCGGCCCGTCCACATTGCTCGCCCCGGACACCACGCGCGATCCCGCCCCGACCGGGACGCCGAGCGGCTCGCCGGTGATCGCGCTCGCATCGACATGGCTGCGACCCGCGACCACCTCGCCGTCGCAGGGCACGAGCTCGCCCGGGCGCACGAGCAGCAGGTCGCCGACGCGCACCTGCTCGGCCGGGATGTCGGCGACGCTGCCGTCGTCGCGCTGCACGTGCGCCTGCCGCGGCGCCGCCTGCTCCAGTGCCGCCACCGCCGCGCCGGCGCGTCCCTCGGCATACCGCTCGAGCGCCTCGCCGCCGGTGAGCATGAGCACCACCACCAGCCCCGCGAACGGCTGGCCGAGCGCGAGCGCGGTCACGATCGCGAGCATCGCCACCACGTCGGCCGCGAACTCGCCGCGCAGCATCCCGCGCACCGTCTTCCAGACGACCGGCGCGCCGGTGAGCGCGAGGCCGGCCATCCAGGTGCGGAACGACCAGGACAGCGCGTCGTCGGTGCGCGGCCACCAGAGCACCGCACCCGCGAGCAGGAACGAAAGCGCCGCGACCGGCAATCCGATCGCGGCGAGGCGGTTCCTCATGGCATGACCTGGGCGGATCGTCCCCCGCCGTCGCGCAGCGCCTCGAGCACGAGCTGAATCTGGTCGTCGCCACGGGCGCGCACCACCACCAGGAGCTCGTCGTCGCCGGGCGGCACGATGCGCGCGCGCCACGGCGAGGGGCGAGGCGGGGTGACCAGCGCCGCGATCGCACCGGCGAGCGCGCCGACGGTGGTGGTGATCATCGGCGTGAAGAGGAGCGAGTAGGCGAGGCGCCCGGGCGCGTCGAAGCCCGGCCGTGCGATGATCACGATCGCCACGAAGGCGCCGCCGAGGAGGCCGAGCAGCCCGCCCGTCGACATGAAGCGCCAGAGCGGGCGCGAGGTGTGCGCGCGGCCACGGTACTGCGCCTCGGCGCCGCGCGGCGTGACGATCACCTCGACGAGGTCGCGCGGGACGCCGAGGCGCGAGAGCTCGGGGAGGAGCGC
>JALOPO010000467.1 GCA_025453855.1 Gemmatimonadaceae bacterium | reverse complement strand
GGCGGCTTCGTCTCGATCGAGCCGAACGACGCGCGCGTCCTGACGCTCTTCGGCAACTACACCGGCTCGCTCAAGGCGCCGGGGCTCTGGTGGGTGAATCCGCTGGCGCAGAAGCGGAAGGTCACGCAGCGGGTGCGCAACTTCGAGACGCAGAAGCTCAAGGTGAACGACCGCAACTCGAACCCGATCGAGATCGGCGCCATCGTCGTCTGGCGCATCATCGACACGGCCGAGGCGACCTTCGAGGTGGAGGACGTGGAGAGCTACGTGCGCGTGCAGGCCGAGTCGGCGCTGCGGGCGCTGGCGAGCAAGTATCCGTACGACGCGCATGCGCCGGCCGAGGTGGCGCTCGCCACGCACCAGGAGGAGGTGTCGACGGAGCTCGGCTCGCAGCTCGTCGCGCGCTTCGCGAAGGCCGGCGTGGAGGTGATGGAGAGTCGCGTGAGCCATCTCGCCTACGCGCCGGAGATCGCGGCGGTGATGCTGCAGCGCCAGCAGGCGGCGGCGGTGGTGGCGGCGCGCCAGACGATCGTGGAGGGGGCCGTGGGGATGGTCGACATGGCGCTCGAGATGGTCGAGGCGCGCGGGATGGCGAAGCTCGACGAGGAGCGGCGCGCGGCGATGATCAGCAACCTGCTCGTGGTGCTCTGCGGCGATCGCGGCACGCAGCCGGTGGTGAACACCGGCTCGCTCTACCAGTGAGCGGTCGCGCGGGGCATGGCTGACCGCAAGGCGTTCCTGCTCCGCATCGACCCCGCGGTGCTGGCGGCGATGCAGCGATGGGCGAACGACGACCTGCGCAGCCTCAATGCGCAGGTCGAGTTCGTGCTGCGCCGCACGCTGCAGCGCGAGGGGCGCTGGCCGGCGGTGCCGGACGAGTCCGGCGCGCCCGCGCACGACGCGGATGGACCGGGAGGCGAGGCATGATGCGTCCACGGTGGACCGGTGCAGCGCTGCTCCTCGCGACCGGCGTGGCGGCGTGCGGTGGCGCCCGTGCGATCACGCGCGCGCACGAGATCGTGGACGACACGGTGCGCGTCGTCACGCCGACGGGGACGCTCGTGGGATCGCGCATGCGGCCGCGCGACGTGGCGCGCCCACCGGTGGTGCTCATCCATCCCGGCTCCGGCCCCACGTCGCGCGACGGCAATCCGCCGGGCGCGCTGGTCGGCAACGACCACCTGCGCCAGCTGGCCGAGTCGCTGGCGGCGCACGGGATCGCGTCGGTGCGCATCGACAAGCGGGGGGTGGGCGCGAGTCGCGCGGCGCTCACGATGCCCCCCGATTCGGTCACGCTCGGCCACTTCGTGCGCGATGCGCGGGCGTGGCTCGAGCAGCTGCGCGCCGACACCGCGTGGGGGCGCGTCTATGCGCTCGGCCACAGCGAAGGCGGGCTGATCGCGAGCATCGCCGCGCGCGGGCTCGCGCTCGACGGCGTGATCCTCGTGGCCGCGCCCGGGCGGCGCATGGGCGAGATCATGCGCGCACAGTTCGCCGACCCGGAGCGGCTTCCCCGTGCGTTCTACCCGCTGGCCGACAGCGCGCTGCACGCGCTCGAGACGGGCGCGCCGATGCCGGCGATGCGCGGGCCGCTGCGGCTGCTCTTCTCGCCCGTGAACGAGCGCTTCCTGCGGTCGCTCCTGGCCGAGGTGCCGCAGGCGCGCGTGGCGGTGCTCGCGATGCCGGTGCTCGTCGTGCAGGGGACGACCGACCTGCAGGTGACGCCGCGGGATGCGGAGCTCCTCGCGACGGCGGCGCGGCGTGGGACGCTGGCGATGCTGCCGGGGATCAATCACGTCATGCGGCGCGCGAGCGGCGGCGTCATCGCGCAGCAGCAGAGCTACGTGATGCCGGTGCCGGCGGTGGCGCGCGAGGTCGTGGCGCCGATCGTGCGATTCGTCGGGCGGGGGGAGTAGGCCGCACTACCTTCCGCGCGCCGGGATCGTCCCGGCGACGGGTGCCCGCGGGCCCCGGTCCCCGTGCGCGCGACCATGTCGACCTTCGTCACCTACCTGCGCCTCGGCCTCGACCACCTGCTCACGTGGGGGGCGCTCGATCACCTGCTCTTCCTCGCGGCGCTCGTGCTCGGCTTCGGCGCGCGCGAGTGGAAGCGCGTGGTGGTCGTGGTGACCGCCTTCACGCTCGGCCACACGGTGACGCTCGCGCTGGCGACGCTCGACGTGGTGCGGCTGTCGTCGCGCGTGGTGGAGACGGCGATTCCGGCGACGATCGTGGTCACGAGCCTCCTCAACGTCTGGTCGGTGCGCACCACGGAGGGGAGCGCGAGTGGTGGGCAGGTGCGCGGCGCGCGACGCCCGGGACGCGCGTGGGGGCGCTACGTGCTCGCCCTCGCGTTCGGGCTCGTGCACGGGCTGGGTTTCAGCGGCGTGCTGCGCGCGCTGCTCGGCGGCGAGGAGTCGCTGCTCGTGCCGCTGCTCGCCTTCAACGTGGGGCTCGAGGTGGCGCAGGTGGTGGTGATCGCGGCCTTCGCGGTGGTGACGTGGGGC